>CAYMTH010000487.1:0-3392 GCA_964393235.1 uncultured Solibacteraceae bacterium
TTTCTATCTCGAAGAAGCCCGCAAGGCCGCCCTGGCCTCCGACTATCAAAGGAGCCGGGACCTTGCCCTCGGAGCCATAGCTCACATCGCTCCCGACGACTCCCGTTTCCACGCGCACCTCGCCGCCCTCGGCGGCAAAATGCGCGACGCCACCCTCGCCAAAGAGGCCCAGGCCGCCCTCGAGTCCTTCAAACACAAAAGCCGCTTCTCCGCCTTCCTCCGTGCCGTGGAAGGCCGTATCTCTATGTTCTTCTAGAACGGTCGGCTATCGAGTCAACCGCCGGCCCGGCCGCGTCGGCGTACCGAGATAAACCCGGCTCACCTGACCATTCAACAGTTGCGCGAAAGTCGCCACGCCGTTATCGCTGCTCTCGTACACCAGCAACTCGATCAGATCCCCGTTCTTGATCGTGCTCGTCTGCACCGCCGGGTCCGGGAAACGCCGCAGTAGCTCATCCCGCCGCATCCCGATTGAAATATCCGTCGCATTCGGCTGAGGCCCCTTTCGTACTGGCGCGGGTGCCGCCATCGCCACCGCAACCTCCGCCGGTCCGGCCTGCGGAACACTCTCCGGCGCACTCACCACCGCTGGCGCCGGTCGCGCTGCGATCTTCGCCGTCATCTTCGCGGGCGCCTTCTTCGGCTCCTCCGGCTTTGCTGGCGTTACCGGTTCCTTCTCCGCCATCCGCGGCGTCGCCGGCCCGCCAATACTCCCCAAAACAGCCATCGGCGATCGCTTCGCCACCGCAAAATAAATAATGCCCCCGATCACCGCCACGCACAGGCCGAGCATCAACATAGTATCTGTTCGCATATCTTTCGGCGCCTAATGCGCCTCCTCTGCCTTCAGACAATATCACCGTCGCCGCGGCAATGGAATAGATTTCTCCATCGCGGCGTCCCCAAAAACGCGAAACCTAGCGCCCTGCGGCTAGGAGGCCTTGCGCGCCGCCGCCAGGTTCCGCAGCGGGTTAACTCGCGTGAACCGCAATCGCGCCAACGCCCATAGCCAGTTCCACGGATCGGTCAATGGCCGGATCTTCTTCCCGTGCTGGAACGATCGCGAATGATAGTTGACCGGTATCTCCAACGGGCGGTATCCCTTTCGGATCAGATGGGTCAGCAGTTCATAGTCAAAATCGAATCGGTTACAGGTGAAACGGAGCCCCGTCAGGCAATCCCGGCGAAAAACTTTGTACATCGTCATAGGATCGCGAAGCCACACACCGAACAGAAAATTGACCAAAAACGTGAAGCCCCAGTGGCCCACGTTGAGCAGGCTCGCCAGCAACGGCTGATCCTCAAACTTCCGCAGTTTCCAGCCGCCCTCTCCGTGCCGCGCCCCGAGGACAAAGGCCCTATGTCCGCTCAGAATGGGCTGCAGGAGCGCGTCGTAGTCCTCGATGTCGTACTCGAGGTCCGCATCTTGGATCAAAATCACGTCCCCCGTACAGGCTGCCAGCCCCGTCCGCACCGCGTGCCCCTTGCCACGTGGCGTCTCCTCTTCGATCAGCTTCACCTGGCCGCGCTTCGCGTAGGCCCGCGCAATCTCCCGCGTCCCGTCCGTCGACCCGCTCTCGACAACGATGACCTCCGCATCCACTTCCGCGAACTCCCGTGTAACCAGTTGGTCTAATACCTCCGCAAGGGTCCCCGCCTCGTTGTACGCAGGCACGACCACGGAGAGTCGCGGTCGCGCCCTCCGCTCGCCCCGCGTCCCCATCACGATCATTCCGCTGGCGACCGTGCGCAAAGGCAGCCACTGCAAGGTATCGGGCAGCAAATGACTCAGCCCAGACATTACGCCGGAAATCCATTTCACCTTGTACTTCTGAAAGTGGGCGTTAATATAGGCAAAGCTCAGATACTTGGCGTTTGACTCCACTACCAACGTGTCGAATCCCGCCCGAAGCAGTAACGTTTGGATGTTGCTCCGGTCAAGATACGTCAGGTGCTCCAGTTTGAATTCCATCCAGCGATGCCCCATAAACTGAGCCGACCACGAATCCATTGCCGGTGTAGCAACGAATATCGTCCCGCCGGGCCGAAGCAATCCGTGAATCCGCTGCAGGGTCTCTCCCGGATTCCTTACATGTTCAATCACGTCTGCCAGAACGACGACGTCGAACCCCTCGGGCCCCGCGTCAAGCGTCTCCAACGACCCGCAATGCACCGCACCACCACCACCGACGCGCTGCGCCGCAATCCGGCAGACATGCGGTGACACATCGGTACCCACTACCTCGTAACCGCAACCCACCGCCTCCACCAGAAAATCTCCCTGACCGCAACCGATCTCGAGCAGTCTTCCCCCATGCCCCCCGCGATACTCCCGGAGCAGATCCAGGTACAGGCGTGCCGTCCGCCGTTTCAGGTCCGATACATGCGCTGCGCCGCGTGCATCTTCTTGTAGCAAGACGTACTCTTCGCTGTAGATTGCCGCTAACGCTTCATCGCTGGGCTGCGGATTGAGCATCATAGTTCCACAGTTCTGGCAACGCACGAGGCGATGATTGTCGATAGAGAACGCGTACCGCAAGCTCCGTCTACCGCACACGGAACACGCCTGCAACAGATATTGCGCTCTGCCGCCCCGCCCCGAGCCGGCATGCTCTACTTCAGACTTCACGCCGTTTGCCATCTTCTGTCCTGCTTCCATCGTCGGCTCCGTTCTATCGATCCTGATCGCCTAGCGGGTCCATTCTTCAGCCCGCGATAATCTCCTACAAGGAGTCTTGCAGTCGGCGTCCAGCCTCCACACCTTTCGCGATGCAAAATAAGAAACTAATTCGGCATTCTCTCGTTCGGTCAAACTGCGCGCCCATACGATTCGCGCTTCGTCTATGTCCGCTCGATTGTAGATCCATTCTTCATGAAAATTGTGCGAGGGTCCATAATCCACCAGTACTAGGTGCCTGCCCGGTTCACTGAGAAGTTGGTTCTCAACCTCGGCTCGCGCCCTGACAAACTCCTCCAATCGGACTCCCGGCGGGGGAAATACGGCCGCCAGCGCGACGTAGACGACCCACCCGGTAATCAGGAAATCCCTCGCCACGCGACCTGCCCGTACTCCCAGAACCGACAAGTTGCCAATCCCCCGCAGCGTCAGAATACAGAGAAGCGCATACGCGCCGGCCGCGGGAGAAGCGTAGTGGGGCAACGTCGCCTTCTCCACCAGTAAACACGCGCTCACCGCAATCACGGCTAACGCAGGGATCCCGTAACGTCGCCAGTTTAGGGCAACCGGGCTCGCCACCGCTATCGCCTTTGTCGCCCATATCGGCGCATAAAAAGTGAGCCCAAACCGCCACGCGAGATATCCCCGCAAGCTACTCCGGACCGTATGAAATACCGCGACGTCCCACTCGGCCCAAAACTGGTGAAATCGGACA
>CAYMTH010000487.1:3402-4514 GCA_964393235.1 uncultured Solibacteraceae bacterium
CCAAAAATGAACAACGGCACCACGCCATACTGCAATTCATGCAACCGGTACGGCATCAACAAACAATCGCCAGTCGTCTTCCAGTTATAAAACGCCAGAAACCCCAACCCCGATACCACCGCAGCCGCCGGCCAATAGAACCACGCAAACGCCTTCTCCCGTAACGCCCAAAACACCAGACCCAGCACCACGACCGCACTAAGCATCGCCCCCTCGAAGGGCCGCGAGTACATCAGAATCACCAGCCCAGTACCCAAAAGCATCGGCGACAATCTTCCCCACTTGGCTCGAATGCCGGGGTACGCCCCCACCACGAACGCCCCGCCTGCCGCCGCAAGCGCCCCGCCCCAATAGGATTCCATCCAGTACGTCCGAAAGCCGAGCTGCCCGACCGCCAAAGCAGTCCCCAGCAACGCCCATCGCGCTGGCAGCCACGCCGCCATCATCCACCCGATCGCCACTGACATCAGCACGATTTCGAGCAGCACGCCAAACCACGGCTTCCCTGTCAGGACTTGGCCCACCGCCAGCATCGCGGAATGGCCTGGCATGTACTTCGTCACATACGTCGGCGTCATCTGCACATGAAAGGTTTCAAAGTGTCGCCGCATCGGATGGGCCGGATTCGCAATCCGTCCCGACGCGAAAGTGTCAGCACCCAAGAGATACGAAAATTCATCGTGCAATGACGGCGATGGCGCCGGGAACCATGGCAAAAGGCCCAGCCGAAGCAGCACCGGGAGAACTCCGGCTGCTACTATCCACCTTCGGCGCGATCTGGCCGCACGCCGCCACCAACCACCAACGCCCCCCTGAACGCCCGGAACAAAATACGCCACGACCGTGACAACCAGCGCGATTCCAAATGTCAGCTCCACTCTGTCACTCGACCCCTGATGTCCGGATTATCTTCGCGTCCAAAGTTACCCTCCAAACGGAGCCAACCTCTCCCCCCTGCAACCGGATCGACTCCCCAGTCACCGCGAAGGCGGATCGTAGATCGTCGTCTCCGACTTGATGCTCAGCCCATCCGGGCTCATCGCGCAACTCACGCTTCTCGCTCGGTATCCCGGCACAATCTCGTTCAGCATTGCCGCCAGCCGCTCCTTTTC
>CAYMTH010000488.1:0-4509 GCA_964393235.1 uncultured Solibacteraceae bacterium
TGGGCGGCCGCCGCGGGGGCCAGTGCGGCGGCCCCCACGAGCGACTTGAAAACCGTTCGGCGCTGCATCGTTTTCACGCTATCACAGTCACTGCCTTTTCACGGTGAAATTGCCCTCGGAGGCGGCCTCGAACGACGTGACGCGGAGCCGGTAAAGGCCGGCGGCGGGGGCGGCAAAGTCGACGGCGGCGAAGTACTTCACGGCGTCGTCGCTGGCGTAGACCGGGGCGCCGCCGGGCGCGAGCAGGACGAGGATCGTGTCGAAAAAGTCCTTGCTCGCGGTGGTGATGGCGAGCCGTTCGCCGGCGGCGAGCGGGACGGCGAATTCGTAGGTCCGGCCGCGGGTGAGAGGCAGCGTGGCGGAGGCGCCGGGCGCCGGCGCGGCGGCGGGGACCAGTTGGACGGTCACCTGGGCGATGTGCGCGGCGATCTGGGCGGCGGCGAGCGGCATGTTGCCCCAGGCGAGGTAACAGGCGCCGAGAATCGCGCGGATGCGCGGCGTGTCGAGCCCGCCGTTGAGCGCGAGCGTCGCCTCGGCGAAGGCGCGCGAAGGGTCCGGGATGCCGTAGGTGTAGGCGTCGGCGACCAGGAAGTGGACGTGCGGGTTGGCGGGGGCGAGGAGAATCGCGCGTTCGAGGTCGGCGACGCCTTCGTGCGCCTTGGCGCCGGAGAGCACGCGCGCCGAGCCGCGCAGAAGATTGGCGTAGACGCCGTCGGGCGTGACGGCGAGCAGATCGTTGAGCAACTGGATCGACTGCGCGTATTGGAAGTACCACCAGCGGGTGAAGCTGGCGCCGGTGAGCGCGGGAACGCCGGCGGGCGCGGCGGCGAGGCGGGCGGCGTAGTGGTCGGCGAACTGCCGCGGGGCGGACAGGCGCGCGTGGTCGCGCATGGCGTCGGCGTAGCGGTCGAGCAGCAGGTAGGCCTCGATGCGTCCGCGGTATCCGGCGAAGCCGGACGGGTCGGCGTCGATCAGGCAGGTGAACTCTTTGACGGCTTTGGCGTAGTCGCCGGCGTCGATATAGGCCTGACCCTGGGCCTCCGAGCAGGCGCCGCGGGCGAGGGCGGCAGTCAAAAGCAGAGCGTATAGGGGTTTCATCGGGAATCAGCCTTTCGAAACTCTGTGCGGAATCGGCGGGGCGGATTGCTCATCGGGCGGTGAGTGATTTAATAGAAGAACATGTCTCAAATTCTCGACGGCAAGCGCGTTCGCGATGAGATTCTGGCCGATCTGAAGCCCCGCATCGCGCGGCTGGGGCGGAAGCCGGGGCTGGCGGTGGTGCTGGTGGGCAACGATCCGGCCAGCGAGGTGTACGTATCGAGCAAGGTCCGCACCTGCGCCGAGCTCGGGATGCACAGCGAGGAGATCACGCGGCCGGCGTCGATTACGACCGAGGAGTTGCTGGCGATCGTGGCGGGGCTGAACGCGCGGCCGGAGATCGACGGCATTCTGGTGCAGATGCCGCTGCCGAAGCACATCGACACGCAGCGGGTGCTCGACGCGATCGCGCCGGAGAAGGACGTCGACGGGTTCCATCCGACCAACGTCGGCAACCTGTCGATCGGGCGTCCGGGGCCGAAGCCGTGCACGCCGTCGGGGGTGATGGAACTGCTGCGGCGCTACAACATCCCGGTGGCGGGCAAGCACGCGGTGGTCGTCGGGCGGTCCGACATTGTCGGCAAGCCGATGGCGATGCTGTTGCTGCACGCGCACGCGACGGTGACGATCTGCCATTCGCGGACGGCGGACCTGGCGGCGGAGTGCCGGCGGGCGGATATCCTGGTGGGCGCCATCGGAAAGCCGGCGATGCTGACGCGCGAGCACATGAAGCCGGGCGCGGTGATGGTCGATGTCGGCATCAACCGGCTGGACGCGCGCGAGGCGGTGGTGAAGATCTTCGGGGAGGCGAGCGAGAAGACGGCGGCGTTCGACAAGCGCGGCTCGGTGCTGGTGGGCGACATGAACCCGATCGACGCGGCGGAGCTTTCGTCGTATTGGACGCCGGTGCCGGGCGGGGTGGGCCCGCTGACGATTGCGATGCTGATGGTGAACACGGTCGAATCGGCCGAGCGCCGGCAGCCGTGATTCTGCAGGTCGCGCTGACCGGGGGCATGGCGACCGGGAAGGGCGTGGTCGGGAAGATCTTCGAGGAGCTGGGCTGCCACCGGCTGGAGGCGGACCGGCTGGGGCACGAGACGCTGTTGTCGACGGGCGAGGCGTATCCGGAAGTAGTGGCGCTGTTCGGGCGGGAGATTCTGGGGCCGGACGGCGAGATCGACCGGCGCCGGCTGGGCGCGCTGGTGTTTCCGGACCCCGAGAAGCTGGCGCGGCTGAACGCGATCGTGCATCCGGCGGTGGAGCGGCTGCGGCAGGCGCGGATCGCCGGGATCGCGCGGCGGGAGCCGGACGCGATCGTGATCTGCGAGGCGGCGATTTACATCGAGACGGGCGCGACGGGGCGGTTCGACAAGGTGGTGCTGACGGTGTGCGGGCGCCAGTTGCAGATTGAGCGGGCGATGGCGCGGTCCGGGTGGACGCGGGAAGAGACCGAGGCCCGGCTGGCGCGGCAATGGCCGGACGAAGAGAAACGAAAGTTCGCCGACTACGTCATAGACACATCCGGGACTCTCGAGGAGACCCGGCGGCAAACCATCGAAGTTTATAATCGTCTCAGAGGCCTATGAAACGCTTTCGCTACCTGATTCTCGCCGGCTTGTTCGCCGGGACGTTCATCTATCTGACGTCGATCGCGAAGAACCGTTTCTTTCCGGCCTCGGTGAACCTGCGCGACACGCCGCTGTTTGAGGAAGCGAAGGTGAGCGGGGCGGGGCTGAGCCCGGACGAGCTGAACAACATCGATATTTACAAGGCCGCGCGGGCGGCGACGGTGAACATTTCGTCGACCGTTTACCGGCGCGGCTGGTTCTACGAGCTGATTCCGAGCCGCGAGACGGGTTCGGGCTTCGTGATCGACGGGGAAAAGGGTCTTATCCTGACCAACAACCACGTGCTGGGGGGCGGGCAGAAGGTTGTCGTGACCTTCTCCGACCAGACGAAGTACGACGCCGAGGTGCTGGCGAAGGATCCGGGCAACGACCTGGGCCTGCTGCGGATCACGCCGCGGAAGAAGCTGCCGTTCCTGCGGCTGGGCGAGAGCGAGGGCCTGCAGGTGGGGCAGAAGGTGCTGGCGATCGGGAACCCGTTCGGGCTGGACGGCACGTTGACGACCGGGATCATTTCGAGTCTGAACCGGAACATCCGGGATGAGAACAACCGGGAGCTCGAGGGGATGGTGCAGACCGACGCGGCGATCAACCCGGGCAATTCGGGCGGGCCGCTGCTCGATTCGCAGGGCAACGTGATCGGGATCAACACGGCGATCTACGGGCCGGGCGGGAACATCGGGATCGGGTTCGCGATGCCGATCGCGAAGGCGAAGATGATGCTGAACGACTACCGCGCGGGCAAGAGCTTCAAGCGGCCGTTCTTCGGGGTGCAGACGATTCTGGTGCAGGGCGAATGGGCCGAGGCGCTGCGGCTGCCGACCGACGGCGGGCTGCTGGTGCAGAGCGTGCAGCGCGGGACGGCGGCGGAGCGGGCCGGGATCCGGGGGCCGCGGGAGTTCGTGATCGTGGGCAACTACGAGATCGGCGTGGGCGGCGACCTTATCATGGCGATCGACGGCAAGGCGTGCGAGACGCGGGACGCGATCGCGCAGGCGCTGGCGAAGAAGCGCGCGGGCGACCTGATGGAACTGACGGTGTTCCGCAACGGGCGCACGGTGCAGGTGAAGGTGACGCTCGGCGAGGCGCCGGACGAGGCGCTTTAGACGCCCCAGTCCCAGGCGCGGAGGAAGGAAATGAAGCGTTTTTGCACGGGCAGCGCGTGGTGCCCGTGCACCTGCGCGTAGCCGAGCTTGCGGTAGCCACGGGGTTCGAGGGGGATGAGGGTGCAGCCGCGGGCCTCGGCGGCGGCCAGGGCGGGCACGATGCTGATGCCGAAGCCGTTGGCGACGAGGGCGAAGATCGAGGTGAGGTGATCGCTTTCGAAGATCTGCTGGAACTGGACCTGGGCGCGGTTGCAGACGGTGAGGACGTCGTCGCGGAGGCAGTGGCCTTCGCGGAGCAGGAGCATGCGTTCGGAGAGGAGCTGGGGGACGGCGATTTTGGGGCGGGAGGCGAGCGCGTGGCCCTCGGGGACGGCGACGAGGAGGGGCTCCTTGACCAGTTCGGCGCAGACGATTTCGGGCTGTTTGATGGGGAGGGCGAGGACGGCGAGGTCGATTTCGCCGAGGCGGAGGGCCTCGAGGAGTTTTTCGGTGGTCGACTCGCGGATGTCGAGTTCGACGGCGGGGGCGGCTTCGCGGAAGGCGGCCATGGGGCGGGCCATGGCGTAGGGGAGGATGGTGGGGATGACGCCGACGGTGAGCTTGCCGCGGTCGGGATTTTTGAGGCTGGCGATGGCTTTTTCGGCGTCGCCGACGGAACGGAGGATGGTTTCGGCGCGGGT
>CAYMTH010000489.1:0-814 GCA_964393235.1 uncultured Solibacteraceae bacterium
GGTCATGGCGCACGAGCACGCCGAAGCCAACGCGCACAAGAACAACAACCTGGCGTTGATCCTGGCCGGGCACGCCGGCGGCTGGAAGACCGGGCTGCACACCCGCACGACGGGCACGCTGGGCGACCTGTACCTGACGGTAGCCGACGAGGTGTTGGGCGCGGGGTTGAGGAGTTTTCCGACGGCCGAGCGGAAGCTCAGCGAGATCATCTGATGCGGGCGTGGGCGGCGGCATGGGCGGTGTGCGCGGCCGCGATGGCCGGGCCGGCCGACGTGGCGCTGGCGCGGTGGACGATTACCGAGGGCGGGCGCGTCGGCATCGGCGGGCGCGTGTACACCGATGTGGCCGATCTGCCGGCGGGGGACTTTGCGCTGGAGATGGTCGACTGGGTGGCGGTAAATGCCGTGCCGGAGGATCTGGAACGGATGTCGGGGCTGCGGCAGCTGCGGGAGCTGCGACTGCCGGGCCCGCTGTGGAACCGCAACGCCGACGGCGGCAAGGATTTGAGCCGGCAGATGAAGTTCCTGGCCGGGGTGACGTCGATTGAGAAGATCACGTTCAGCGACCATTTTCTGGACCGCATCCGGTTCCGCGACGCGGGGCTCGACGAGATCCAGACGCTGCGCGGACTGCGGGAACTGGCCGTGCGGCAGGCGGAGGTGAAGGGGCCGGGGCTGCGGCACTTCGGCGGGCTCGAGTCGCTCGACGTGACGCTGTGCCCGCTCGCCGACCTCGGGCCGGTCGGGCAGATGAAGGGGCTGCGGCGGCTATGGGCCGGGGACACGTTCGTGGCCGATCTGGCGCCGCTGGCGG
>CAYMTH010000489.1:863-1553 GCA_964393235.1 uncultured Solibacteraceae bacterium
ACCGCGATTCGCGATGAATCGGTGGCGCACCTGCGCGGGCTGCGGGCGCTGCGGCGGCTGGATGTGCAGGGCACGAATCTGTCGGACGAAGCGGTGACGACGCTGGCCGGGCTCGGCAATCTCGAGTCGCTGAACCTGTATCGCACCCGGATCAGCAACGATGGGCTGGAACGTTTGGGCCGGCTGCCGAGGTTGCGCGAGATCGACGTGCGGTACACGCGCGTGACTGCGGCCGGCTACGAAGCGTTCCGGAAGGCGCGGCCGGATGTGCGGATTCAGTTCGCGGGCGGGGCCGGCCGCGGCGTCTCGCGGATTGCGCCGCCGGCGGGGCGGGACGCGGCGACGTTGACGGCGTGGATCCGGAAGATCGGCGGCACTGTGCGGCCGGAGGCTGGGTTCGTTTCGCTGCGCGGCATCCCGCTTGACGAGGCGGCCGTGGAGGCGTTGACGCGCTTCCCTGCCCTGCGCGGGCTGGACCTGGAGGCGACCGAACTCGGCGACGCGGCGGCGGCGAAGCTGGCGGAGATCATTACGCTGGAGACGCTTTTGCTGAACAGCACGCAGGTGACCGACGCGGGGCTGGCGGCGCTGGGCGCGCTGCCGCGACTGCGCGTGCTGCAGCTCAACAACACCTATGTGGAAGGCGCGCCGTTCGCGGCGTGGCCGGGCACGGCGGCGCTCGAAGAGTTG
>CAYMTH010000489.1:1563-4500 GCA_964393235.1 uncultured Solibacteraceae bacterium
CGCCGCCGGTGTGGACGAAGGCATCGGGAAACATGGCGGCGACGTCGCCGAAGACGGCGGCCACAGCGTCGTACGTCTGCTGCAGGGCGGGGTTGAGGGGGATGTTGTTGATGTTGCCGCTGAGACCGGGGCATTTGGCGACGATGTCAGGCAGCGCCGCACCCCAGCTCGCGGCGTGGCCGGGCACGTCGCCGCTCGAAGAGTTGCACCTGCTGGGTACGGCGACCGGCGACGGGGCGGTGGCGGGCATCGCGCGCCTGGCGCGGTTGAAGAAGCTGGTGCTGGCCGAAAGCGACGTTACCGGGTCCGGGCTGGCGCCGCTGGCCGGACTTGCGCTCGAGGAGCTCGACCTGTCGGCAACCGACGTCGGGGACGACGCGCCGCTTGAGCGCTTTACGCAGCTACGGCGGCTCAGCCTGCGCGATACGCGCATCAGCGACCTGACGCCAGCCCGCAAGCTGGCGGCACTCGGCCGGCTGGAAGCCCTGGACCTGGCGCGGACGCGGGTGTCGAACGCGGGCATCGAGTTCCTCGGGAAACTGACGGCCTTGCGCGAGTTGGACCTGGCCTATGCCGAACTCGACGACGCCGGGCTCGCCAGCCTCGGCGGGTTGACGCGGCTGGAATCGATCAACCTCGACAGCACGCACGTGACCGACGCGAGCGTGCCGCATCTGGCGCGGCTCGCGCGCCTGCGACGCATTGATCTCTACCACTCGCTGGTCACCGGCGCGGGCGTCGGGAAGCTGAAGGCCGCGCTGCCGGGGGCGAGCGTTGTCTGGGACAAAGACGGCAGCCTGCCGCACCGGAGGCGCGCGTGAAGCGTTTGGTTTTTCTGGCGGCGCTGGCGCTGCCCGGGCAGACGGTGCTGGACCTGACGGCGAGTTGGACCACGGACGCCGATCTGGACCGGGTGGCGTCGATGCGCGGAATCGAACGGCTGAGCCTGGCGCAGACTCGCGTGACCGACGCGGGGCTGGAGCGGCTGCGGGGCCTCGAAAACCTGCGCGAGTTGAACCTCTACTTCGCCGAGTTCTTTACCGACGACGGCATCTCCGCGCTGCGCGACTGCCGGAAACTGGAACGGCTCAACCTGCGCGGCACGCGCGTGACGAGCCGCGTGTTCGAATCGATCGCCCGCTTCCCCGCCCTGCGCGAGCTCGACATCAGCTACTCGCAGGTCGACGATGCGAACATCGATCTGCTGGCCGACCTGCCGCAATTGGAGCGGCTCGCGATCGGCGGCACACGGATCGGCCCGCTGGCGATCACCTCGTTGAAGCTGGTGCCCTCGCTGCGGCACCTCGACCTGAGCGGCATGCAGCGGGTGGATTCCGGGCACTGGGGGATCACGCTGAATGCGGCGGTGCTGGAGGAGTTGGGGGCGCTGGAAAACCTGGTCTCGCTGAACCTGAGCGGGGCGGTGTTGAACGAAATCGGCGCCGACAAGCCGGGGCTGAAGACGGAGGAACGGCAGTCGCTCGAAGGGCTGGAACGTCTGGCGCGGCTCCGCAACCTGGAACGGCTGGACCTGAGCCGGACGCCGGTGAACGCGGCGGGGCTGCGGGCGCTGGCCGCGCTGCCGCGATTGGCGGAGTTGCGTTTGACCCGCGCAAGGCAGATAAATGACGACGCCGTGCCGGTCCTGGCAGCGTGGAAATCGCTACGGATCGTGAGCCTGGAAGGCTCGGGAATCACGCCGGACGGACTGGCCCGGCTCCGCGCGCTGCGGCCGGATTTGCGCTTGCTGGCGGGGTCCTGAACGGGACGACTTACGGGTGTATACTAGGGAATCCGCACCGCCGGGGCACTAGATGAGCACGATACGTTTTGGACGCGACCGCGAATATAGATTCTTCCGGCGGGAAGACATCCGCGCACGCTGGGACGAGAACTCGGCGACCGCATTTTTGAACCGGTTCCGGTCCGACGCGCTAGCGATGGCCGGTTTCCGCCGGCAGATCCACGCCGGCGCGGCGAAACTGTCGGACGACGAAGTCATCAAGCGAGTGGCGCGCCTGCTGGTTTCGGGCGAACTCGTCGTGGTGCGCCCGCAGCATGAGCGGGTGAAAGACGAACTGCCGCCGACACCGCCCGAGGCGCCTCCGCCGCCGGAGAAGAAGGAAGCCGCGCCGGTCGAAGTGCCCGAGGACGAACCGACCTTCGCCCCGGACAACCATGGCGAACTGCAGGCTGCCGTACTCATCACGGCCGCCCGAACCGGCGTCGCGTTCTGCGAAGAGTGTCAGCGGCTGGCCGAGGAAGAACAGCAGAAAATGGCGCCGCCGCCCAAGCCGGTCGCCAAGACCGCCCCGCCCATCGAGCGCCGCGAAACGGAGCAGAAGTCCGGCCCCACTTTCCCGCCCAATCACGACGGCGAGGCGCAGGCCGAGGTTCTCATCGCCGCCGCCAAGGAAGGCATCCCGTTCTGTGAAGAGTGCGCGCGCATGGCCGCGGAAGAAGAGGCAAAAACCAAATGACGGACGAGCTTCGCCAGCTTCTTTGGCCCAAGGGCCACAACGTCGACGTCTGGGCGATCGTGGACGGCGCCCAGGATCCGCAGGTGTACTGGACTCTTTCGAACTCCTTTCTCCAGCACAGCTGCCTGTTCGCCGGCACGATGCCGCAAGCGCACGAGATGGCCGCGCCGTACCTGGTTCAGCTCGATCCCGAAGACCGGTTCACATCTTTTCTCACCGACAATCTGAACCGCAATCTCTGCATCTTTCTGCAGTTCGACGGATCGCTGCGCGAACTCCGGCACCACCTGCGGAAGTTCCTTTCCGTGCGCGACACCTCTGGCCGGAAGATGCTGTTCCGCTACTATGACCCGCGCGTGATGCGCGTCTACCTGCCCACCTGCACGCACACGGAACTGCAGACGGTCTTCGGCCGGATCAAGACCATCTGGACGGTCGCTGACGACGGACGCAACAT
>CAYMTH010000490.1:0-4499 GCA_964393235.1 uncultured Solibacteraceae bacterium
CTCCCGCTCTCGGGGGTGGCCGGCGGGGTACTTGAACGAATGCGTCGAGGTCCGGAAACCTGCGAGGGGCAGGCCGGACTTTTCGTAGGCGAGGATTCGTTCGAGCTGGTCCTCGGGGAGCTCGCGCCAGCGGACGAAGAAGACCGCGAGATCCGCTGTTTTGAGGGCATCGAGGCCTTCGATGTTCTTGTTGAACTCGGGGCGGGGGCGGGCGTAACAGACGGTCGTCCGCAGGCCGTGGTGCTTCTCAAGGATCGCGGCGAGGGCGGGTTGCGTGTACTCGGACCGGTACTCGTCGTCCCCGGTGACGAAGACGACATGGGGCGCCGCCGGGGGCGGGAAGAGGGCGGACAGGAGGGTCCGTCTAAGCAAACTGCACCCCGATGCCGGCCGCCACTTTGCGGATGTAGGTCGCGCCTTCGAGGTACTCGTCGGCCGATTTCAGGTGTTCCAGCATCAAAGGGGCGTCGATTCTGGTCAGATTCTGCAAATACGGCCGGTAGTCGATCTCGCCGCGGCCAGGGATCACTTCGATGAAATGCACGTTCATTTCCGGGGTCCAGGCGAGGTCCTTGGCGTGGCAGGAGACGATCCAGCGGCCGAGTTTTTGGAACAGTTCGTTGGTTAGAGCCGCGTTGTTGTAGTACTTTTCGGGGCTGTTGACGGCGTTGCAGACGTCGATGTGGACGGCGAAGGCGGGGCGGTCGATGGCCTTCAGGAGCTGCAGGTAACGGTCGGCGGATTCGGGCATGCACCAGCCCATGATTTCGAGGGCGAACTTTGCGCGCTTCGGCTTGACGGAATCGATGACTTTGCGACAGTTTTCGACGGTGGCATCGAAGAACTGTTTGCTGAAATTGTCCTTGTGTGGGCCGTACCAGACCTTGGGGTTGAAGCTGCCGGCGATGTCGACACAGCAGCGGGCGCCGACGGCGTCGGCGAGGGCCATGCGGGCGGTGACGTAGTCGAGGTTGGCTTTGCGGGCGGCGGGGTCGGGATCGAGCATGTTCTTCCAGGCACCGACCTCGGCGATGATCACCTTCTCGGCCTCGAATGCCTTTTCGACGGCGGGGGCCTCCTTGATATCGATGTTGGGGCAGTAGGCGGCGGCGTAGCCGAGGCGGCGGTGATCGCGGGCGAGTTCGCGGGGGTCGGAGGACTTGAGGAAGATGGGCCCGCCGAGGCGGACGGGGAGGGATTTGGCCGGGGCGGCGAGGGCGGGGGCGGCGGCGAGGATTTGGCGGCGCGAGAGGTCCATTTGGCTGTGAGTTTATACTTTTTGTGATGGACGTGCGCGGGCGAATCCGGGCGCTTTGGCTGCTGGCGTTGTTTCTGCTGGCGCAGGGCGGGCCCGTGCTTGCGCTGGGGCTGGCCGACGGGATGGCCGGGATGGCTTGCTGCAAGCGGGGGCGGGAGGCCTGCTGCAAGCGGAAACCGATGGGCGCGGGGACGGCGATGCAGGCCGGGCATGCGTGCGCGGTGTGCGTGGGAATGCCGGCGGCGGGGGGCGCGGCGGGCGTCGCGGCCGGGCCGGGGTTCGTGGAATCGGATTGGGCGGCGGCGGGCGCGGTGGTATTGGCGGACCGGGCGGAACCGGTGTGGGCGGAGCGGGGGGCGCGGTTCGCGCGGCCGCCGCCGGGTGTGTCTTTCTCTTTGCTGACTTAACCGATAGACCAGAACTTTTCAGGAGAAAGATATGCTTCGTTGGACCGTGGGTCTGGCCGTGTGCGCGGCCGTTATTTCGGCACAGCCGGTTGCCGTTTCGTTTGAGCCGGAGGCGCAGGGGTTGGGGGCGGGGAAGAGTCCGAAGTTCTACGCCCGGCGGGCGCACGGACTGATGATGATCAAGACCGTGCCGGCGAAAGGGGGCGGGGCGGACCTGCAGTTTCAGTCGTCGCCGGACCTGGGCGAGAGCTTCGCGGATGTGATGCGGGTGAACGATAACCCGGGGGAGGTTTACGACCACGGGGAGAACTCGCCGATCCTGCTGACGTCGCCGGACGAGGCGACGATGTATGCGGTGTGGAACGCGCGGGACCCGAAGAACCCGGAGGCGGGCGGGATCCGGTTTTCGCGGTCCGGGACGATGCGCACCGTATGGAGCCCGGCGGTGACGGTGAACGACGATCCGAAGCCGGCTTCGCGCGGGTTTCAGACGGCGGCGGTGGCGCCGGACGGGACGATCTACGTGGCGTGGCTGGACGGGCGGGACGGGCGCGCGACGACGGAAGGGGCGACGGGGGGGACCACGTCGCTGTACATGACGAAATCGACCGACGGCGGGAAGACGTGGATGAAAAACGTCCGGGTGGGGAAGAGCGTCTGCCCGTGCTGCCGGCCGAGCTTCGCGTTCGTGGGCAACCGGGTGCTGGTGGCGTGGCGGTATGTGGAGAAGGGCGATATTCGCGATATCTATGTCGCGACATCGGAAGACAAGGGCGAGACGTGGGGGGCGGCGGCGCCGGTGTTCAAAGACGGCTGGAAGATCAAGGGCTGTCCGCACGTGGGGCCGGCGATGGCGGTGATGAACGGGAAGCTGTATGTGACGTGGTTTACGGAGGGATCGAACGACCCGGCGATCTACCTGGCGACGTCGGCCGACGGGGGCAAAACTTTCGGGCCGCGGACGAAGCTGAGCGTGGGGACGGCGGACCCGACGCACCCGCAAATCGTGGTGAACGACGACCGGCTGGCGGTGGTGTTCCAGGCGCGGGACGCGAAGGCGAAAGGGGGCTGGGGAAAGATGGGGGTTTACTACCGCGAGATCCGGGCCAACGGGGCGATGAGTCCGCTGGTGCGGGCCGGGGAGGGGAAGGGCACGCTGACGTATCCGACGGCGCAGCTGGGGCTGAGCGGGCGGATCTTTTTGGGGTGGACGGAGACGGTGGAAGGGGAGTCAAAAGCGGTGCTGCTGCGGGGGCGGGTGAAGTAGTAAAGAACATTTTCAACTCATTTTGTTTTTTGTTAAGCTGATCGCGGAGGATCTTCCTTTGCGACTGGCCCTGTTTGCACTGATGAGTCTGGCGGCGGCGGGGCAGACCGCGCCGCTGACGTTGCCGGCCTACGACATGTTCCGGTACGCGACCGCGGGGAAGACCTTTACCTACCGGTTTGCGCCGGGGGGCGGGATTGCTCCGTATACGTTTTCGCTGGCGGAGGGGTCGGTGTTGCCGCCGGGGCTGCGGCTGGACGGGGCGACGGGGGAGCTGTCGGGCATTGTGCCGCAGGTGGGGGAGTACCGGCACACGGTGTGTATCAACGACGCGGCGCGGGCGCAGATCTGCGTGCCGTTTCTGGTGATCGCGGTGGCCAACGACGGGGACACCTATCGAGAGCTGCTGCCGGCGCGGGTGGGTATGGAATATCAGGGTCTGGTGATTCAGCCGGGCGAGCTGCGGGAGGTGGATTACGATCCGCAGTCGGGGCGGTTGCCGGACGGCATGGTGCTGGAGATTACGGGCCGTTTGTACGGGATTCCGCGGGCGCCGGGCGGGGCGTGGGCGTTCAAGGTGCGGGGACGGGATTTTGAAGGCGGGACGGTGGTGCGGCCGTATCTGATCCGGGTGCTGGGGCCGCTGGCGGCGACGACGGTGATGCCGTCGGCGTTCCAGGGCACGCCGTATTCGCAGCGGCTGACGGTGCTGGGCGACGCGCCGCCGCATACGTGGAGCGTGCGGAGGGGGCCGCTGCCGCCGGGGCTGATTTTGAGCGACGACGGGTTGATTTCGGGCGTGTGCAACCAGCCGGGGCGGTATGAGTTTTCGCTGCGGGTAGCGGATACGAGCCTGTCGGCGATGGACCGGGAAATGGTGATGACGGTGGAGTATTCGCTGCCGCCGTTGGAGATTACGACGCCGCCGCTGCCGGGGGCGAGCGTGGGTGTGGCGTACCGGCAGCAGATCACGGCGCAGGGCGGGCGGGCGCCGTATGCGTTCCGGGTGGTCGGGTCGCTGCCGCCGGGGATCACGATGTCGCCGACGGCGCTATTGACGGGCACGCCGACGACGGCGGGCTCCTACACGTTCACGATTCAGGCGCAGGACGTGGCGGGCAACAGTGTGTTGAAGACCTTCACGATCGTGGTGGGGAACCTGCGGTATTCGGGGCCGGCGACGGTGACGGCGTATGCGTCCGAGGCTTTCCGGCAGGCGCTGGCGGCCGAGGGCGGCACGGCGCCGCTGCGGTTCGCGGTGATTTCGGGGACGCTGCCGGCGGGGTTGACGCTGTCGGAGGCGGGCGTGCTGGCGGGGACGCCGACGGGTGCGCCGGGGACGAGTACGGTCGGGATCCGGGTGACGGATGCGAGCGGAAGGACGGTTGAATTTACGTTGGGGATTACGGTTTCGGCGCCGCGGCCGGCGATTTCGGCTAATGGGGTGGTGAACGGGGCGTCGTTTGCGGGCGGGGCGATTGCGCCGGGGCAGATCATCACGATTTTCGGGGCACGGATGGGGCCGGCGACGATTGCGCCGTTCCTGCTGGACAGCAATGGCCGGGTG
>CAYMTH010000491.1:0-4482 GCA_964393235.1 uncultured Solibacteraceae bacterium
CTCCCCAATGCCCCGCGAAATCATCACGCTCCAGTGCACGGAAACGAAGCTGAAGCTGTACACGACGACGAAGAACAAGAAGAAGTCGACCGAGCGTATCGAATTGATGAAGTACAATCCGAAGCTGCGGAAGCACACGCTGCACCGGGAAGTGAAGTAACGAATTTATCCGCTGCCGATTTTGGAACGGTAGCGATTTGCTGTACACTGTAAGAAGCCTCCCTTTCCGAGTAGGCTGCCCCCGTCCTGGGGGAAGACGAAAGGAAAGATTTGCTGGTACAGGGGCGTAGGTTTAACGGTAGACCAGCGGTCTCCAAAACCGCCTGTGGGGGTTCGAATCCCTCCGCCCCTGCCATCCTCCCCGAGCAGTCCTGGGTTTCCCCGCGAACGATCTCCTGAAGCGGTCTCTTAAAGAGAACCAGCCCGGGATGGACAGGGCTGAACTCGAGCGGTGAGTACCGGCGACAGACCCCGACTGAAATTGGATTGAGCGAAACACCATGGAGACCAAGAGCGTAGCAGTAGAGGCCAAGCCGGAGAGCGGCGGGGTGGCGTCGTGGCCGCAAGCGGTTAAGACCTACTTCGAAGAGCTGAAGCAGGAAATGCGCCGGGTCACCTGGCCGAACGAAAAGCAGGTAAAGGCGACCACGGTGGTCGTTATTGTTTCGGTGTTTGCATTCGCGGCGTACTTCTTTGTGGTCGATTTCGTCATCGGCCGCGGCATCACCCAGATTTTCAAGGTTTTCGCGGCCAAGTAAGCGCCGCCGGACCAGAGAGCCACAGGCAAGACCATGTCGGAACAGGAATTCGAAGAACAGCCGGAAGGCCAGGGCGGGGAAGCCGCCGCCGCGGCGCAGGGTCCGGTGGACCCGGCCACGACGAAGCATTGGTACATCATTCATTCCTATTCCGGGTTTGAAAACAAAGTGGCCGAGTCACTGCGCAGCCGCGCGGTGGCTTTTGGTTTTTCTGACCGGATCGGTCAGATTCTGATCCCGACCGAAGAGGTTTTCGAGCTGCGGAACGGGAAAAAGGTCACCAGCAAGCGCCTGTTGTATCCGGGCTATGTGCTGGTGGAGATGGAAATGGACGATGAACTGTGGCACGCGGTGAAAGAGACGCCGCGGGTTACGGGCTTTGTAGGCGGCGGCAACCACCCGGTGCCGTTGACGGCCGATGAAGTGAACTCGATTCTGTATCGCCAGGCCAGCGCCGGCGACCGTCCGAAACCGAAACTCACCTTCGAGAAGAACGAGACGGTGCGCATCACCGACGGTCCGTTCACGAACTTCTCCGGCAAGGTGGAAGAGATCAACAGCGAGAAGAACACGCTGCGGGTCATGGTGACGATTTTTGGCCGGTCCACTCCGGTCGAGCTCGACTTCGAGCAAGTGGAAAAGATCCAATAAGGCAGCAGGCGAAACGAAATGGCAAAGAAAGTAACAGGTCAGGTAAAGTTGCAGATTCCGGCCGGCAAGGCGACCCCCGCGCCTCCGGTGGGTACGGCGCTCGGTCCGCAGGGCGTCAACATCATGGAATTCTGTAAGCAGTTCAACGCCAAGACGAGCGGGAAGGAAAACGAAGGTCTGATCATCCCGGTCGTGATCACGATCTACTCGGATCGTTCGTTCACCTTCATCACCAAGACCCCGCCGGTGGCGATTCTCATCAAGAAGGCGATCAAGCTCGAGCGCGGTTCGCCGACGCCGAACAAGGCGAAGGTCGGCAAGATCTCGGAAGCTCAAATTGCCGAAATCGCCAAGCTGAAGATGCCGGATCTGAACAGCTTCACGCTGGAATCGGCCATCGCGCAGGTTAAGGGCGCCTGCCGTTCGATGGGCGTCGACGTCATCAAGCAGTAGTTTTTCGCAGGAACGAACCCGACCGCCGGCGGCTCGCGAGAGCTTCCGGCGGTTTTCGCTTTTGCGGGCAGGGAGGGCGGGGATGCGAAACGGTGGTGATCCGGAGTTGTGGGCGAGCTTGCTGGCGGCGATTGGCGAGCACTGCGGGGAAGGGGAGTGGAAGCAGTACAAGAAGGACGGGCCGTGGACCTGGCGGGCGAAGCGCGGGGCGCGGACGATCGTATATCTGACGCCGGAGGCGGGCGGGATTCTGGCGTCGTTCGCGCTGGGCGCGAGGGCGGTGGAGAGTGTGCGGGAGGCGGGATACGGAATTCTGGTCGACGGGGCGAAGAGGTATCCGGAAGGGACGGCGGTGCGGATTCCGGTGCGGAAAACAGACGATTTTGCAGCGGTTTTGGCAGTTATCCGCGCGAAATTTGCATTTTAGCTGCCAAACCTGCTATTCTGACAAAAGCGTTTCCTCCCCGGAATGCACACCTTGGGAGGCGTCGAGGCACTCCGCTCCCCGCGGCTCGGACCTCAAAGACGCCGATTGGACCAAATCAAACTATGGCAAGAAAAACAGGCAAGAAGTACAATGCCGCGGCGAAGCTTGTGGAAAATAAGATGTACCACATCTCCGAAGCGGTACCGTTGATCAAAAAGATCAAGTACACCAAATTCGACGAGACGGTGGAAGTGCACATGCGTCTCGGAGTGGATCCGAAGCACGCCGACCAGATGGTCCGCGGCACGGTGGTTTTGCCGAACGGCTTAGGCAAGACGAAGCGGGTTTTGGTGATCGCCTCGGGCGATAAGATCAAAGAAGCGCTGGAAGCGGGCGCGGATTTTGCCGGCGGCGAAGAGCTGGTGACGAAGATTCAGTCGGAGAGCTGGCTGGACTACGACGCCGTGATCGCGACGCCGGACATGATGCGTTCGGTCGGCAAACTGGGTAAGGTTCTCGGTCCCCGCGGTTTGATGCCAAACCCGAAGACTGGCACGGTGACGAACGACGTGAAGACGGCGATCGATGAAACCAAGGCCGGTAAGGTCGAGTTCCGCGTCGACAAAACGGGCGTGATTCACGCTCCGGTGGGCAAGGTCAGCTTCTCGGACGAGAAGCTGGTGGAAAACGCGGCGACGCTGGTCGGCGCCGTGTTGAAAGCCAAGCCGGCGGCGGCGAAGGGCAAGTACGTCAAGAGCGCGACGATGTGCTCGACGATGGGGCCCGGCGTGCCGCTCGACACGACCGAAATGAACGCCGCGAAGGTGGCGGTCTAACCCCCGACGAGCAATACGGAGACACGCACTATGAAGAAGCGTTCGGACAAAGAAAAAGACCTCGCGTTCCTGCGCGGCGAATTCGAAGCGGTGAACAACATCTTCCTGGCGGGTTTCGCCAAGATGACTGTGAGCCAGGACTTCCAACTTCGCAAGACGGTGAAGGAAGCGGGCGGCGAATACAAAGTCGTGAAGAACAACCTGGCGCAGAAGGCGAGCGAGGGGCTCACCAGTGAGCCGCTGTTCGGCAACGTGGCCGGGATGACCTCGATCGCCTATACCAAGGGCGACGTGGTGGCGCTGGCGAAGGCTCTGACGGCCTACGCGAAGGCGAATCCGGTGTTTGTGTTCAAGGCCGGTCTGGTGGAAGGGCGAGTGATCGACGTCAATGCGATCAACGAGCTGTCCACGATGCCGTCGAAGGAAGAGATTTACGCCAAGCTGCTCTACGTCATCCAGGCGCCGGCGCAGCAGTTGGTGACGGCGATGAACGGAGTCGGCCGGAACCTGGCGGTGGTCGTCGACCAGGGCGTCAAAGAGAACAAGTTCCAGGGCTGATTCCCCCGAATCGGTACCGTTGCAAGAGTTTCGCTTCCCGCTGAAGCAGTAGTAGCGGGAAGCCCGTCAAGGGCAGAAGTAGTACAGCGACAAAAGATTACGAATCAGGAGTTACCACAACCATGGCCGACATCAACGCGATTGCTGAACAGATTCAAGGGCTGACGCTGCTCGAAGCGTCGCAGCTCGTCAAGCTGCTCGAAGAGAAGCTGGGCGTTAGCGCCGCCGCCGCCGCGGTGGCCGTTGCCCCGGCTGCCGGCGCTGCCGCCGCCGCTGCTCCGGCTGCGGAAGAGAAGACCGAATTCACGGTCGTCCTCACCGCCGCGGGCGCCAACAAGATCAACGTCATCAAGGTTGTCCGCGAAATCACGAGCCTCGGGCTGAAGGAAGCCAAGGATCTGGTGGACGGCGCGCCGAAGACGGTGAAGGAAGGCGTCTCGAAGGACGAAGCCGAAGCGATGAAGAAGAAGTTCACCGAAGCGGGCGCGACCGTCGAAGTGAAGTAAGCTTGCGAATCAACCGCAAGGCGCAATTGCTTTAACAAAAACCGGGCTGCCCGCGGTGCAACCGCGGGCAGCCTTCCCTTGTTTTCCCCCAACGGTATCCCCGTTTGACGAGGCCTTTATCCGTTTGTTACGATTGGGATTGCCCGGAGTCGGACCGGAAACCTGCCCAGTGCCCCGTCTCATCCCTTTTCCTCGAGTCAGTTTTCAGCTGACCAGCGGGGAGGCATCTTTATGCCTAACCGAGCGAGCCCGTCGTGTGTCCGGACGCCGCCCTTCTTTTATCGGCCATTCTT
>CAYMTH010000492.1:0-4482 GCA_964393235.1 uncultured Solibacteraceae bacterium
ACACTCGGCCATCCCCGGCTGGCCAGCGTCGGCTTCGCCACCGACTTCGCGCCCGACGAGTGTCCCGTCTGGGCCAACGCGCACACCTTCTCGATCGAGCCCTACCTCAACCTGCGGCTCGCCCCCGGCGAGCACCGGCGGTGGCACAAGCGGAGTTTGTTCGAAGAGTCGATGCGGGCGCCGCTGCTGATCGCCGCGCCGGGACGGAAGGGCAACGGGCGCGGGGCGCGGGGGCTGGTGGAGTTTGTCGACATCTACCCGACGCTGGCCGAATTGGCCGGGCTGCGTGGGCCGGAGAACCTGGAGGGGCAGAGCCTGCGGCCAGTGCTCGACGATCCGGGGCGCCGGTGGAAGCAGGCGGCGTTCAGCGTGGTGACGGCGCCCAACGGGATCGAGGGCCGCGCGGCGGTGACGGACCGTTACCGCTATATCCGCTGGACCGGGCCGCACCCGGACGAAGAGCTTTATGACCGCGCGAAGGACCCGCGCGAGTTCACCAATCTGGCGCGCGAGGCGCGGGCGGCCGGGGCGCTGCGGGAGATGCGCGGCGTGCTCGACCGGGGCTGGCGCGCGGCGCGGGCGCGGATATGAAATACTGATCCGCGAATATGAACCGACGAATGTTTTTGAGCGCCGGAGCCGGCGCCGCGCTGGCCGCGCAGACTCCCGCATCCGAGTGGGGCGGGCCCGTTATCGACATCCACCTGCACCCGCGGCAGACGGCCGGCGCGGGCTTCGCGCACAACGAGGGCAGCGGCGTGGCGAAGGCCGTGCTGCTTGCCAACCTGCGCATGGCCGATCAGGCGAAGGCCGAGATGGCGCTGCACCCGGACCGGTTCATCTGGTTCGTCGCGGCGGATCCTTCGCAGCCGGGCAACTTCGCGGCGCTCGAAAAGGCGATCGACGGCGGGGCGCGCGGCGTGGGCGAGATGAAGAGCCACACCGAGGCCGACGCGAAGGACATGCGACGCGTCTACGACATGTGCGCCGAACGGAAGGTGCCGGTGCTGATCCACTTTCAGGAGACCTCGAAGTTCACCGGCGAAGAGGGCTGGAACACCGGCTATGCGCGGTTCGACAAGGTCCTGAAGGCGCACCGGAAGACGACCTTCATCGGGCACGCGAACTTCTTCTGGGCGGCCATCAGCACGGACCTCGCGCGCGAGAGCGAGTACCCGTCGGGGCCCGTGAAGCGCGGCGGGATGACCGACAAATGGCTGGCCGATTTTCCGAACCTCTACGGCGACCTGTCGGCCAACTCGGGCAACAACGCGCTGAGCCGCGACAAGGAGTTCGCGCGCGAGTTCCTGCGGCGCCACCAGAACAAGCTGATGTTCGGCAGCGACTGCAGTTGTCGCGACGGCCGCGGCACGGGCAGCGGCGCGCTGCTGCCGCGGTTGAAGGGCAAGTGCGTGGGGCGGGAAACGCTCGGGCTCCTGAAAGAGCTGGCCGACGCGGCCGTCTTCCGCAAGATCACCCACGACAACGCGGCGAGGCTGCTGAAGGTATGACCCGGCGGCAGATGCTGATGGCGCTCGCGGCGTTCCGCGTCCCGGCGGGCGCGTGCGACTGCCACACGCACATCTTCGGCGACCCGGCGCGGTTTCCGTTCGCGCCGAAGCGCGGCTATACGCCGCAGCCGGCGCTGCCCGGCGACATGAAGAAGATGCTCGCCTCGCTCGGCATGGAGCGCGTGGTGATCGTCACGCCGTCGGTCTACGGCACCAACAACCGGGCCACGCTGTGGGGCATGAAAGAGATGGGCCGCGGCGCGCGGGGCATCGCCGTGATCGACGATGCGACGCCGGACCGCGACCTCGACGCGATGGCGCGCGCGGGCGTGCGGGGCATCCGGCTGAACCTGGCCACGGCCGGCATCAACGATCCGGCGCAGGGGCGGGCGCGCTTCACCCGCGCGGCCGAACGCATGCGGGCGCGCGGCTGGCACATCCAGATGTTCGCCACGCTCGGCGTCATCGAGGGCATCCGCGACCTCGTGCTGCAGTCGCCCGTGCCGGTGGTCTTCGACCACTTCGGCGGCGCGAAGGCGGCGCTCGGCGCGGGGCAGCCGGGCTTCGCGACGCTGGTGGAGCTGGTGCGCTCCGGCAAGGCGTACGTGAAGATTTCGGGCGCCTATCGCGCCTCCGACCGCGGGCCCGATTACCCGGACGCCGCGCCGCTGGCGAAGGCGCTCATCGCCGCGAATCCGGACCGCGTCGTGTGGGGGACCGACTGGCCGCACCCGGACTCGCCCGGGCCCGCCGGTCGCGACCCGATGCAGGTGAGCGCGCCGCTGCCGATCGACGACCGCCGGCTGCTGGATCAGCTCCCGGTCTGGGCGCCGGAGGAAGGCGTGCGGAAGAAGATCCTGGTCGACAATCCGGCGCGGTTGTACGGTTTCTAGATCGTCACGACGAGGTCGCGCAACCGCTTCGGCTCCTCGCCCATCCAGTGCGGATTGGCGCCGGTGCCGTCGTAGATCGAGGTCGTCTTGAACAGCTCGTACATGCCCGTGCGCCCGAGTTCGGCGGTGCGGGCGAGCAGCACGTCGACCTCGGCCTCGCCCATCGGCCGGAACGTGCGCACGGCTTCGAACGCCTGCTCGAAAATCTCGCGCGTGTCGATGCCGGTGATGACGGTGGCCACGGGCAGGTTCATGGCGTAGTGCAGGCACTCAATGGCCGTCGCCGCGCCGGACTTCAGGATGTGCCCGTTGGCGAGCGACTTCATGGCGAGCGGCGCGATGCCCTCGCGCACGAGCTCCGGCAGCACCATCCTGGCGAAGCTGCGGTAGTGCGCGTCCATGACGTTGAGCGGCATCTGCACGGCGTCGAAGCGCACGCCGCGCGCGGCCGCGATCTCCAGCATCCGCAGGTGCATCAGCGGATCCTTGTGCCCGGTGAAGCCGATGTAGCGGAGCTTGCCGGCGCGGCGGGCGTCCTCGAGCGCGCGTTGCGCGCCCTCTTCGTCGAGGATGCGGAAGGGGTCCTCGAAGCGCTGGATTTCGTGGTGCTGCACGAGGTCGATGCAGTCGGTTTCGAGGCGCCGCAGGCAGTCTTCCAACTGCCGCATCGCCTCGCCGTAGCTTCGCCCGTCGATCTTGGTCATCACGAAGGCGCGCCGCCGGTAGCCGTCGCGCAGCGCGCGGCCCATGCGATCCTCGCTCAGGCCCGCGTTGTAGTCCCAGCAGTTGTCGAGGAAGTTGACGCCGCGGTCGATGGCCTCGCGGACGAACCAGGTGGCCAGCGCTTCGTCGACGTGCTTCAGGCCGAGGTGCCAGCCGCCGATGCCGAGGATGGAGACCTGCTCGCCGGTGTTGCCGAGCGGGCGGTAGATCATGCCGGAGGAGTGTGCCATTTCATTCGCCAGCATACTCCTCCGGCGCGTGGACGGGTTAGCGCTTCGCGGTCGCGACCGCGGGTTCGACGGCCATCGAGAGCGCGAGTGCCGCCCAACTGGTGCCCGCGGCGGAAAGGAACTGATCCGCGCCGTAGGGGAAGCCGCTTTCGAAGTACGGCTGGAAGGGCTTCGAACGGGCCTTGACGCGCCAGGTGCCGTCGGCGGCCTGCGTGCGCAGCAGGAAGTCGACGCCGGCGGAGAAGGCGGGGGCGGAGGCGGGCGTGCCGGCGAGCGCGAGCGCATAGAGCGACTGGCCGGTGGCGTAGGCGTCCGGTTCGAGCGAGTGCAGTTGCGACCAGCCGCCGCCGGCGTGCTGGCGTTTGCGGAGCGTGGCGGCGGCCGTGGCGATGGCCTGCGGATCGGCCTGCGCCCAGGCGAGGCCCATCACCTGCATGGCCGCGTCCTGGTTGGAGACGGGCGCGTGCTCGGCCAGCCACGCGGCGCCGCGGGCGATGGCCCGGGTGGCCTCGGCCTGCTGTGCGTGGCGGGCGTAGGCCCGCAGCGTGAAGATGGCGAAGGCGGTGGCGTGGTGATCCCCGGCCGCGAACGGCTGGCGATTGGAGCGCGAATACCAGCGCCCGTCGGGCTCCTGGTGCGTCAGCAGGTAGTTGACCATGGCGTCGGTGCCCGTGTCGGCCGGCAGTTGCCGCGCCACGCGCGCCATCACGCTGTAGCCGATGGAACTGGCACCCAGCAGGCCGCTGTGTTCGAAGGTGCGCTCCCCCGCGCCGGTCTCCGGCGCGAGGGCCAGATCGGCGCCGGGCGACAGGCCGCGCTGGCGGGCGATCGATTGCGCGTAGAGCGGCAGGTCCTGGTTGTGGCAGGAGTTGCAGCCGCCGATGCGGACGAAGTTCGTGCTCTGTTGCACCAGCGGGACGAAGGCGCGGCGAACGGCCTCGCGGACGCGGTCGTTGGGCCGGGGTTGCAGCAGGGCGACGATCTCGGCGGCGCCGCGCTTGGCGGCGAGTTGCGCGGGCGTCTCGCCGTCCTTGTTGGGCTGGGCGGTGGCGCCGTGTTGCAGCAGTAGGCGCACGGCGGCGGGGCCGGACTGCTCGGAATAGGCCGCGTAGGCGAGCGGCGTCC
>CAYMTH010000493.1:0-4474 GCA_964393235.1 uncultured Solibacteraceae bacterium
AGGCGACGCACCCGAGGCTGTAGATGTCCGTCCGGCCGTCCAGTTGAGCCCCGCCGAGCGCCACTTCCGGCGCCATATACGCGGGCGTACCCGTCGCCGCGCCGTCAGCCGTCATCAGCGACTCGTCCTCCCGCAACGCCGTCTTCACCAGGCCGAAATCGAGGACCTTCGCGAAGTCATGTTGCCAGCCGAGCTTGCACAGGAAAATGTTCCGCGGCTTCACATCCCGGTGGACCATGCCCAGCCGGTGCGCCTCTTCCAGCGACTCGCAGACCTGGATGAGGATGTTCTTCACGCGGCCCGGATGCATCGGGCCGTGCTTTTCGACGAGCGACTGCAGGTCGATGCCCTCAAGCAGTTCCATCACGTAATAGAACATGTGATCTTCCGTGACGCCGAAGTCGTAGAGCGCCACCGTGTGCGGGTTGCGCAGCGCGGCCGTCGCGCGGGCTTCGCGCTCGAAGCGCTTGTGGATCACCGATTCCGCACGCATCGATTGGCCGGCCAGAATCTGCGGGCGGATCAGCTTCACCGCCGCCTGCCGGGCCAGCATTCGATGGCTCGCCAGCCAGACCTCGCCCATGCCACCGTGGCCGATCACACGTTCGAGCCGGTAGCTGCCGAGCTCTTCCGCGTTCACCGTTTCGAGCTGCATCCGGTACAGATTGCGATTCAGGAAGTTCGTCCAGAACAGCGAGATGACCAGCGGCACCATCCACATCGCCACACGGTTCCACCCGATAAATTCGAAGCCGAAAACCGTCATCGCGGTCACATAACCGGCCGGCCACGCCAGAACCGTGAAAATGCCCGCCACCAGGTTCGCCCGCGGCGTGTTCGGGATCAACATGCCGCACATCACCAGCCACAGCGCCGAGGCCGAAACCCCGACAACCGGCAGCGTGGGGCTATTGACCAGCGTGCATTCGGCCAGCACGATCGCATACGCCACCAGCACCTGGAACACCCCGCCCAGTTGCAGAATCGCTGACTTGGAGAACCATCCGGAACGCTGCAATCCGAAGAAAGCGAACGACAGCAGGACCATCGAAAGTGCCAGCAGCCGGATCACCGGATGCTTCTGTAACTCGGTCACCTCCGGCTGCAAAAAGCCGTCAGCAATAAAGAACAACACCGTGGAAACAGCGCTGATGATGGTGATGAAACAGAGCCGCGAAACCGCTTTATCGAGAAGCTTCGGCGGCAGCGATTGGCCGGCCTGCCGCGAAATCGTATCGTGATGTGAGGAAGGCGCCCGTACCACTCGCATAACTTCGGCTCCGGCTTGTCACTCCAGACTAGCGCAACGCCTAGTTGTCTGAACCCGCGCGAAGCGGTATGCTCACCTTAATTCCCACGTCCGGCAGACTTCCAACTCATCCGTCCAGGAGCACCACCCAAATGAATACCCGACGTCAGTTCCTCGCCGCACAAGCCGGCGCTTTTCTCGCCGCTTCCGGCGCGAACGTCGCCCGCGCCAACTCCAAGGCCTTCCCGTACGCCGAATTCGAGCAACGTATCGCGCGCAAGGACTTCCGCGGCATGACCAAAGACGTCCTGCCGACCCCGTGCATGGTCGTCGACATCGACCTGTTCGAAAAGAATCTCAAAACCATGGCCGCCGCCTCGAAGGCCAACAAGATCGAACTCCGCCCGCACGTCAAGGTGCACAAGAGCGTCGACGTCGCCAAGCGCCAGGTCGCCCTCGGCGCCATCGGCGTCACCACGGCCACCATCGCCGAGTCCGAACTGATGTCGAACGCCGGCATCAAGGGTGTGCTCTGGACCAAGCAACCGGCCTCGCTCAATAACGTCATGCGTGCCGTCGCCCTCACGAAGAAGGACCCGACCTTCATGTTCGTGCTCGACGACTACGCCGTGCTCGCCAACGTCCAGGAAGCCGCGGCCGCGGCCAAGGTGAAGTGCCGCGTCGCCGTCGCCGTCTATGCCGGCCTAACGCGTCAGGGCATCGCCAACGGCAAGCCTGCGCTCGAACTCGCACAGAAGGTCGCGTCTTCAAAGAACGTCAGCTTCGAAGGCTACATGGCCTACTCCGGCTACGCCTCCCACACCAAGACCTTCGCCGCCCGCAAGCGCAAGACCGCCGAGGATCTCGCCGGCGTCAACGAAACCGTCGCGCTCTCCAAGAAGGCCGGCCTGCCCGTCGGCATCATCAGCGGCGGCTCCACCGGCACCTACAACATGGACCACGAATACGGACTCACCGAACTCGAGTGCGGCTCCTACGTCTTCATGGATTCCATCTATCGCGAAGTCGGCGGCAAGGACAACGACGCCGTCTACACGGATTTCGAAAACTCGATGTCCGTCATCACCACCGTCGACAGCAAGCATCACGCCAACCAGGTGACCACCGACTACGGCAACAAGGCTATGGCGCAACTCACCGACAAGGTGAAGGGCATGACCTGGCTGCAGGTGGACAAGCAGGGCGCCGAGTACGGCCTGCTCCGCTGGAAGGACGGCGGCGGCGAGATCAAAGTCGGCGACCGCGTCGAGATCTACTGCTCCAACCTCGACATGAGCACCAACTGCTACGACCGCTACTACATCGCCAAGGGCAACGACATCGTCGACGTCTGGCCGATCATGGGTCGCGCCGGCGCCGCCCAGCGCTAATCTCCGGCGGCCAGGCGATGCCTACCAGTGCATCACCTGGCCGCCATCCACATTGATCGTCTGCCCGGTCACGTTGCGCGCCCGTTCCGAGGACAGAAACACCACCATGTCGGCGCTGTCTCCCGGCGTCTGCCACCGGCCCAACGGGGCCACCGCGCGCACCTTTTCTCCCGCCCAGTCCTCATAGGAGCGCTGCTTGTCCGGCGGCTGCTGCGCGTTCCACGCCCGCCAGACGTTCTGGTTGAGCGGCGTCTTCACCATGCCCGGATTCACCGTGTTCACGCGCACGCCGTGCGGCGCCATGTCCTTGGCCAGGCACTGCGCGAAATTGATGTTGGCCGCCTTACTCGCCGAGTACGGCGGATCCGTCTGCGACCCGATCTGACCGGCGATCGACGAGATGAACACCATCGTCCCCGCCTTTCGCTCCGCCATCCCCGGCGCCACGGCGTGCGCCACGTTCACCATGCCGAGAATGTTCACCTCCAGCACGCGCGGCCAGTCCGCCGGCGCCAGATTCGTGAACGGAAATCCAAACTTCCCCGACCCCATCGCCGCCGCGTGCACCAGGTGCCGCACCGGCCCCAATTTCGCCTCCGTGGCCGCCAGCGCCGCCTTCACGCCCTCGTAGTCGCTGATGTCCACGCTAAAGTCCGCGCCCGCCGCAAGGTCCCATACCGCCACCCGGCAGCCCTCCCGTTCCAACAGCTGCGCGCACGCCGCGCCGATGCCGCTCGCCCCGCCCGTCACCACCGCCACATTCCCATTCAGTTGCAGATCCATTCGTCTATACTCTCAGGAAGCATGACCCGCCGCACGCTCCTCGCCGCGCTTCCGGCCGCCGCCTTCGCCCAGGCGCCCGCCGCACTCGAGAAACTCGGCTGGCTCGCCGGACGCTGGACCGGCACCGTGGGCAGATCGAACTACGAAGAGTACTGGATGGAACCAGCCGGCGGCGCCATGCTCGGCGTCAGCCGTACGCTCGCCGGCCCGCGCATGCGGTCGTTCGAATACCTCCGCATCTCACAGCGCGGCGACGATCTGTTCTACGTCGCCCAGCCAAACGGCGCCCCGCCCACCGAGTTCAAACTCACCTCGCTGACCGAATCGAAAGCCGTCTTCGCCAACCCGAACAACGACTTTCCGAAGACCATCACTTACGAACAAACCGCGCCCGGCGTCCTCGTCGCAACCATCGCCGGCGACGGCAAACAGGTGCAGTTTCACTTGAAGCGCTAGGCGAGCAGCGCCGCCGCTTCCCGCAGGTCGGCCGTGCCCAACCCGTCGGTGAACGAGCTGTACAGCGGCGCCAGCAACGCCTTCGCCGCAGCCCCCCGCCCCGTCCGCTGCAACACGCGCGCCACCGTGTTCGCCGCACGCAACTCCAGCATCCGCGCCTTCTGCCGCCGCGCCGTCGCCAGAGCCGCTTCAAAATATACGGCCGCCTCGTCCAGCGAACGGTCCACCGTCAGCAGCCCCTTCCAGCGCAGAATTTCCGCTTCGTAAACGCCCTCGCCCGTTCGTTTCGCAAACGCCAGCGCCTCGTTGAAAACGTCGAGCGCTTCCTGCGTCCGCCCCGCCACCGCATACGCCTCGCCCAGGCAGCCGAGCCACCACGACATCCCCAGCTCCGACCCCGACGCCCGGTACACCTCCAGCCCCTCCAGAATCTCCCGGATCGCCTCGTCCACCTGCCCCTGCCCGGCCAGCGCCCACCCCCGCTCCATCTGCGCGTAGCCCAGGAAAAACGGCAGCCCGTGCTCCTTCGACACCGCCACCGCGAACTCCGCCCCCCGCCGCGCCTCGTCCATCTCCCCGCGCAACCGGTGCGGCC
>CAYMTH010000494.1:0-4470 GCA_964393235.1 uncultured Solibacteraceae bacterium
GGGCGCCGGGTTGCATTGGAAGCTTTTTAGTAGCGGCCGCGACCGCCGCGGCCACCGCCGCCGCCGCCGGAGTAACCGCCACGGCCACCGCCGCCACGATTGCCGCCACCGCCAAAGGAGCGTTCCTCGCGAGGACGCGCTTCGTTGACGTTCATGGCGCGACCCTGCACTTCAGCGCCGTTCAGGGCGTTGATGGCGTTGTCGCCTTCTTCATTGTTCGGCATTTCGACGAAGCCGAAACCGCGGGACTGGCCGCTGTCGCGGTCGGTGACGATGCTGACGCGATCGACCTGACCGTACTGTTCAAAGAGCGAGCGGATGCTCGACTCGGACGCTTGGAAACTGAGGTTCCCGACGAAGATGTTCTTCATTTTTGTTCCTTGTCATTTGCAGACCGGCGAATCAAAGCAATAGTAGACAAGGACGGATAGACCGGGATTATCAAACGATGCCAAAACAAGCACACTGCAAACTTGATCTTCAGAGTAGCACATCTGGTAGGCTGGGGTACACCCCATGATGAAGCGACGTACATTTTTATCCGCCGCCGCGTTGCCGCTGGCGGCCGCCGGCGAACCCAAGCGCATCGCCGCGATCATCACCGAGTACCGGCCCGGCTCGCACGCCGACGTCGTAATCGGCAAATATCTGGAGGGGTACAAACAGAACGACAAGCCGCCGTATCCGCGGTCGAAGATCGTCAGCATGTTCACGGAGCAGGTGCCGAAAGCGGACATGAGCCGCGAACGGGCGAAGAAGTACGGCGTGCCCATCTTCCGCACCGTCGCCGACGCGCTCACCCTCGGCGGCGACAAGCTCGCCGTCGACGGCGTCATCCTCATCGGCGAGCACGGCGACTACCCCTTCAACGACAAGGAACAGCGCCTCTACCCGCGCTTCGAAATGTTCCTGAAAATCACCGACGTCTTCCGCACCAGCGGGCGCGCCGTGCCCGTGTTCAACGACAAGCACCTGTCGTGGAGCTGGCGCCAGGCCAAGCGCATGGTGGAGATTTCGCGCGAGATGAAGTTCCCCATGCTCGCCGGCTCGTCAGTGCCGGTGGCGATGCGCATTCCGTCCGTCGACGCGCCCTTCGGCGCGAAGCAGAACAAGGCCGTGGCGATCTCGTATTCCGGGCTCGACATCTACGGCTTCCACCTGCTCGAGGCGCTGCAGTGCCTCACCGAGCGCCGCCGCGGCGGCGAGGCCGGCGTGCGCGCCGTACAGTGCTTCGAACGCGACGCCTGCTGGCGCTACATCGCGCAGAACCCCTGGGTGGAGCGCCTCTTCACCGAAGCGCTGAAGCGCAGCAACACCCGCAAGCCCGGCGAGGCGAAGGCGCTCGTCAAGGATCCCGCCGTGTTCGTCATCGACTACGCCGACGGCCTGCAGGCCGCCGCCTTCCTGATGACCGGCGTCGTCGAGGACTTCACCGTCGCCATCGACATCGACGGCAAAGCCGAACCCTTCTCCCTGCTCATGAACCTGCAGAACGGCCGCCCGCACCACCACTTCGGCTGCCTGGTAAAGAAGATCGAGGAGATGTTCGAAACGGGCCGGCCGCCGTACCCGGTGGAGCGCACGCTGCTGACAAGCGGCATGCTCGACTTCGCGCTCGAGTCGCGCTTCCAGGGCTACAAGCGGCTCGAGACGCCGGAGCTGGCGCGCGTGCGCTACACGCCGAACGCGTCGTCACACTTCTGCACCGACAGCTGGGCGTAGCGGCTAGCGCAGCAATTCGCGCAATTTCGCGGCGATCTCGCCGGCTTTGCCCGCGTCGAACGGGCCGTGGTGCTGCCAGGCAACGCGGCCCGCGCCGTCGATGACGATCAGGTAGGCGTCGTCGGGCGCCTGGTAGTTGACGTGTTTCTTCCAGTCGCCGGCGCCGGAGTAGACGGTGATCACGCGCTCGTGGTCGGCCTTCGGTGTGCCGCGTCGCATGCCGGAATCGATGAACCACTTGCCCATTTTCGCCATGCCGGAGATCATCGGAATCTCGAAAAACGCCACGCGCGGCTCGTTCGGAAAATCGGCGCGAAAGCGCTTGGCGTAATCTTCGACGGCGAAGCGCGACTTGTAGGTGAAGCCCAGCAGCAGCAGCGCGGGCTTGCCCTGCGCCGCTGCCGGCAGCACGGCCTCGCGCCCGGTGAGGAATTCGCCCTTCAGCGGCGGGAGCGGCTGGCCGGTTTCAAGTGCGAGCAAAGGGAGCATGGAAAGAAGAAGCAGAAGCGGGCGCATCTGCTTCCAGTGTACGGCTGGACTCCACCGGGCAAACGCAATAGGATACGGGGCGATGCTCTGGACCGATTCAACGAGACGACGGGTGGCCGCCGGCCTTGCCCTGATGATGGCCGCGATTCCCGGCGGCGCGCAGACCGAGGGAGGCGAGTGGCAGCTGACCAGTTCGCCGATCTCGAAGCTGCTCGACAACAACGACAACTTCTCGCGCGACGGGCGGTTCCTCGTCTACGACACGCGCGACACGTTCGGCACCGGCATCGGCAACGGCACCACCATCATGAAAGTGTCGGTCACGACCGGGTTGGAAAATCTCGTGTACGCGCCCGAATCGACCTTCGGCGCGCGGCAGGCGCCCGGGCTCGGCGCGGCGTCCTATAGCCCGGTGGCCGACGAGATCGCGTTCATTCACGGGCCGCTGCTGAGCGAGGTGGGCGAACTCGGCTACTACGGCGCTACGAACCGGCGCGGCGGCGTGGCGACCGGCGACGGCGCCGGCGATATCCGCTTCCTCGATTGCCGCGACGTGAAGTCCGACGTCACCCCGCCCGGCGCGCTGCGCGGCGGCTCGCACCGCCACGAGTGGACCGCCGACGGCAGCCGCGTCGGCTTCACCTACGACGACTTCCTACAGACACAGTACGGCCGAACCATCGGCTTCATGGCGCCGCACGCGAAGGCGCCCTGCGGCGCCTCGCACTGGGCCGCGCTGCTGCTGCGCGTGGTGCCGCCGGCGCAATCGAAGCCGGGCGATCTGGAGCGCGCCGCCGACGATTCGTGGGTCGGCGCGAAGGGCCTCATGCGGGCCTTCATCGGCAACGTGAAGGAGGACGACGGCCGCGTGACCTCGTCGCTCTTCGTCGTCGATGTGCCGGAGAACGTCGACATCACCACGGCGAGTTCGGGAACGAAGACGACCTACATGACGCCGCCCGCCGGCGTCACCGTGCGGCGGCTGACGCGCACGCCCGCGGCCGGCATCGTGCGCGGCTCGCTCGACGGCACGCGCATCGCCTACTTCGCCAACGCCGCCGACGGCACGCGCCAGGTCTTTGTCATCGACTCGCGCGGCTCCGACCAGGACCCCGACCCGCAGAAGCGCCCGGTGCAGGTGACCAACCTCCCGCGCGGCGCCTCGGGCGGCCTGCGCTGGCATCCGTCAGGCAACTCGATCGCCGTGCAGAGCGACAACGGCGTGGTGACGGTCTGCGTCAAGCCGGGCCCGCAGTTCGGCAAGCTGCGCTGGCTCACGCGCCGCGGCACGGGCGTCCCGGCGGCCGAGGCGCTCGTGTGGTCGCGCGACGGCCGGCGGCTCGCCTTCAACCGCCGCGTCCCCACCTACAACGCCGAGTGGCAACTGGTGAAGGACGCCGGCGGCCAGGACTTCCGCCAGATCTTCCTGGTCGATTTCCCCGACGCCGACGGCGACGGCATCGCCGAGGGGCTGCAGTAAAATGCGCTGGATCGTGGCGGGCTGTCTGGCGGCCGGGTTGTGGGCCCAGCAGCCCGCCACAACCAACGTGCCCGGCGCGCGCTACCCGCAGATCCACGCGGACCGCCGCGTCACGTTTCAGGTGAAGGCGCCCACCGCGCGCACCGTCGAAGTGATGCCCGGCGGCGGCGCCAACGGCCTCGGCAAAGGGCCGTTCCCGATGACGCGCGACGACGCGGGCCTGTGGAGGGCGACCATCGGCCCCGTGCAGCCGGGCTTCCACTACTACTGGCTGCTCGTCGACGGCGTGCCCGCCAACGACCCGAGCAGCGAGACCTTCTTCGGCTGGGGCAAGCAGTCGAGCGGCATCGACGTGCCCGACCCCGCGCTCGATTTCTACGACGCCACAGACGTGCCCCACGGCGACGTCCGCATCCACTGGTACCGCTCCCGCGTCACCGGCGCCATGCGCCGCGCCTTCGTCTATACGCCCGCCGAATACGACGCGAACCCGCGCCGGCGCTACCCCGTGCTCTACCTCCAGCACGGCGCCGGCGAAAGCGAGCGCGGCTGGACCACGCAAGGCCGCGCGAACTTCATCCTCGATAACCTCATCGCCGCCGGCAAAGCGAAGCCCATGATCGTCGTTATGGACAACGGCTACGCCGCCCGCCCCGGCCAGCCCGGCGGACGCGGCAATGAGGCGTTCCCCGACGTCGTCACGCAGGACCTCATGCCCGAAATCGAACGCGCCTACCGCACCCGCCCCGACCGCGCCCACCGCGCCATCTCCGGCCTCT
>CAYMTH010000495.1:0-4470 GCA_964393235.1 uncultured Solibacteraceae bacterium
CCAGCCGGAATCCATTCTTTTCCGTAAAAAACCGCAGCGACCGCGCGTTCCGCACCGGTGCGTGCATGATGGCCGCGCCAACCACCCGCCGTCCCGCCTCCGTCGTCACCGTGTCCAGCATCCGCTGCGCCAGCCCGCTGCCCCGCGCCGCCGTTCCGACACATATCTGGTCCACCAGCAGGTAGCCCTCGCGCTCGACGCCAAACGCGTCCCGGTAACTCGCCAGAAGGTATCCCGTCGCCGCGCCCTTCGCATCCACCGCGACAACGGAATAAGGACAAGCCGCGATCCGCTCCCGGTACTCCTCCGGCGTCCCTTGAAACACCAGATACCCGCGCGCCTCGTCGGCCGTCTCCGGCCGGTAGGCGACCGACCGCGACAACGCCGCCATCGCTTCCGCGTCCGCCAACTCCGCCCGCCGCACCCTATGCCCGCTCACCGCTTCTTCTTCCCCTTCTTCCGCCCTGGCTGCGGCGGCTGCCAGATCCCGAACTGCAGCGTCTTCGCCGTCGCGTCCACGCGGTCCAGAATCACCCGCACCTTCTCCCCGATCTTGTACTCCTTCCGCGTTCGCTCGCCCACCATCCGCCGCGCATTATCGTGGAACCGGAACCGGTCGCCCGGAATCGCGTCGATCGGCACCAGTCCCTCTATAAACAGGCTTTCCAGCTCCACGAACAGCCCGAACTTCGTCACCGAGATGATCATCGCGTCGAAGTCCTCGCCCACGCGGTCGATCATGAACTGGACCTTCTTCCACTCGACCAGATCCCGCTCCGCCTCCGCCGCCCGACGCTCCGTAAACGAGCAGTCGTTGCCGAACTCCTCCATCTGCTCTTCCGTCCAGCCCGGTTCGGCGCCGTCGAACAGCCGCCCCAGCACCCGGTGCACCATCAGATCCGGATACCGCCGGATCGGCGACGTGAAGTGCGTGTAAGTATCCGCCGCCAGCGCGAAGTGTCCCAGGTTCTCGTGCGAATACCGCGCCTGCTTCAACGACCGCAGCATGAGGTACGAGAGAATCCGCTCCTCCGGCTTCCCCTCGATCTTCGCGATCAGCTTCTGATAGTTCCGCGACGTCACCGCCGACCGCTCATCGGCCAGCACGATGTCCTTCCTTTGCTTCCGCCCGTCCCGCCGCCGGTCCACCACGCCGAACTTCTTCACCGGCAGCGCCCCGAACGCCAGTTGATACCCGAACTGCGCCGAAATCTCCTCGAAATCGTGAACCTTCTTCGCGTCCGGAATCTCGTGCACGCGGTACAGCGACGGCACGTGCGCGTGCGCGATATGCGCCGCCACCGCCTCGTTCGCCGCCAGCATGAACTCTTCGATAATCCGGTGCGCGATGTTCCGCGGCGACCGCGCCACGCCCACCATCAACCCGTTCTCGTCAAACTCGATCAGCGGCTCCGGCAGATCGAAATCGATCGACCCGCGCTTGGTCCGCTTCCGGTTCAGGATCAGCGCCAACTCGCGCATATTCTCGAAGTGCGGCACGTGCGCGGCATACACCTGCCGCTCCGCCTCGTCGCCCTCCAGAATCCGGTGGACCGACGTATAGGTCATCCGCGCCGTCGACCGGATCACGCCCCGGCAAAAGCTCTGCCCCACGATGTCGCCGGCGTTGTCGATTTCGAGCTCCGCCGACATCACCAGCCGGTCCTCGTTCGGCCGCAACGAGCACAACCCCGTCGACAGCTCGTGCGGCAGCATCGGCACCGCGCGGTCCGGGAAGTAGACGCTCGTCCCGCGGAACAGCGCCTCTTTATCGATCGCCGACCCCGGCCGCACATAGTAGCTGACGTCCGCGATGTGCACGTCCAGCCGCCAGTTCCCGTTCGGCAGCCGTTCCACGAACACTGCATCGTCGAAGTCCCGCGCCGTCTCCCCGTCGATCGTCACGATCGGCAGGCCGCGAAAGTCCTTCCTTCGCGCCGCCTCCTCGGCCGGGATCTCCGCCGGATACTCCTTCGCCTGCGCGATCGCCTCCTCCGGAAACCGGTGCGGCAAATGGTGCTTCCGGATCGTGATCTCCACATCCACCCCGAAATCGTCCGGTTGCCCCAGCACCTCGATCACCCGCCCGACCCCGTCCTCCCCATCGGCCGGAAACTCCAGAATCTCGACGTTCACGATCATCCCGTCCAGATCCTCCGCCGATTCCACTTCCACCGCCTTCGCTCCAACGCGGTCCACGTTCAGCGTCGTCGCCGGCAGTTCCATCCCCTCCGGAATGTAGATCCAGTTCTGAATCCGGTCGTCGTTCGGCTTCACCCAATTGCCGCGCCGCCGCACCCGGAACTCACCGACCACCGTCTGGTGCGCCCGCGACAGAATCTTGAGGATCTCCCCCTCCGCCTTCCCGTCCGGCCCCACCCAGGTAATGTGCGCCAGCACGCGGTCCCCGTGCATCGCCTGCGCTACCGACGAGGGTTTGATGAAGATATCCCCGACAATCCCCTCCAGCTTCTGCAGCGGGATCACGAACCCATACCCGTCCCGGTGTACCGACAGCCGCCCCGCCACAAACTCCTTCGAGTGCGACGCCGCCACGTAATGCCCGCTCCGGTACTCGACCAGTTGCGCCTTGTCGACCATCCGCGTCAGCGCCCGTTCCAGCGCGTCCCGCTTCTCCGCGCCGTTCGCCCCCAACTCCCGCACCAGAATCTTGAAGCTCGTCTTGGCATGCGGCATCCTCCGGATACGGTCGAGAATTTCGCGATCAGATAGATAGAATGAAGGTTCCTGCACGGCTACTACCATGGTATTCTCCAACGTCCCCATTAACATCCCCAAAGACGCCAACATCATCCTCGGCCAGTCCCACTTCATCAAAACGGTCGAAGACATCTACGAAGCCATCGTCAATACGAACCCCACCATCAAGTTCGGCGTCGCCTTCAACGAAGCCTCCGGCCCCTGCCTCACCCGCGCCGACGGCAACGACCCCGAACTCATCCAGTCCGCCGTCGAAAACCTGCAGGCCCTCGGCGCCGGCCATACCTTCCTGGTCGTCCTCAAGAACGGTTTCCCCATCAACGTCCTCGGCCGCATCAAGGACGTCCCCGAAGTCGTCAACATCTTCTGCGCCACCGCCAACCCGGTCGAAGTGATCCTCTGCACCACCGGCCTCGGCCGCGGCGTCATGGGCGTCGTCGACGGCTCCAAGCCCCGCGGTCTCGAAACCCCCGAAGACGTCACCGCCCGCAAGGAATTCCTCCGCAAGATCGGATACAAGAGATGATCAACTCCGTCGCCGAGCTCGAAGAGCTCTTGAGCCGTCCCAACGACGCCGACCGCGCCGCCCTCGCCGCCCTCGATGGCGACCTCCTCATCCTCGGCGTCGGCGGCAAAATGGGCCCCACACTGGCCCTCCGCGCCCGCCGCGCCGCCCCTTCCGGCAAACGCATCATCGCCGCCGCGCGCTTCTCTGAGCCCGGCCTCCGCGAGCAGCTCGAACACTCCGGCATCGAGTGCATCAAGGCCGATCTCCTCGATCCCGCCCAGCTCGCCGCCCTCCCCGACGCCGCCAACGTCCTCTGCATGTTCGGCCGCAAATTCGGGTCCACTGGCGATCCCACCCTCACCTGGGCCATGAATGTCTACCTCCCTGGTCTCGTCTGCGAACGCTACAAAACGTCGAAAATCGTGGCCTTCTCCTCCGGCAACGTCTACGGCTACTCCCACGTCGCCCGCGGCGGCTCCGTCGAAACGGACGAGTGCTTCCCCGTCGGTGAGTACGCCTGGACCGGCCTCGGCCGCGAGCGCATCTACGACTACCACTCCCGCCAAAACAAGATCCCGACGCTCCTCCTCCGGCTCAACTACGCCATCGACCTCCGCTATGGCGTCCTCCTCGACATTGGCCAGAAGGTCTACACCCGCCAGCCCGTCGACCTCTCCATGGGCGCCGCCAACGTCATCTGGCAGGGCGACGCCAACTCCGTCGCCCTCCGCGGCTTCGCCCACTGCACCGCGCCCGCGACCATCCTCAACCTCACCGGCCCGGAAACCCTCTCCGTCCGCCGCATCGCCGAAACCATCGGCGCCCACCTCGACGTCCAGCCCATCTTCACCGGCGAAGAGTCCACCGACGCGCTGCTCAACAACGCCCAGCGCTGCCACCGCCTCTTCGGCTACCCCTCCGTCACCCCCGACGAAATGATGGAGTGGACCGCCCGCTGGATCGCCCACGGCGGCACGACGCTCAACAAACCCACCCATTTCGAGGCCCGCGATGGCAAGTTCTAAGGCGCTCGCCCGCTTCCACGCCGGTACCGTCATCCCCGCCCATCCGCTCGCGCTCGACGCCAATCGCAAGCTCGACGAACGCCGCCAGCGCGCCCTCACCCGCTACTATCTCGACTCCGGCGCCGGTGGCCTCGCCGTCGGCGTCCACACCACGCAGTTTGCCATCCGCGACGTCGGCCTGTTCGAACCCGTCCTCCAGCTCGCCCGCGAAGAGAT
>CAYMTH010000496.1:0-4457 GCA_964393235.1 uncultured Solibacteraceae bacterium
TGGCGGCGGCGGCTTCGGCCAGCCGGCCCAACCGCAGCAGCCCGCGCCCTTCCAGCCCCCGGCCCCCCAGGGCGGTTTCGGCGGCTTCGGCCAGCCCCCCGCGCCGCAGCAGCCGTCGGCCTCCGACGTGCCCGGCGCGTTCGGCGCCTTCGGCGCGCAGGGGGGCTTCGGCGCCCCGGCGGGCGGCGGCACGCAGAGCGGCTTCGGCGCGCCCCAGATGGGCGGTTTCGGCGGCGGCGCCGTCGGGCCGATGCCCCCGGACATGCAGTGGTGGCTGGTGTTCCTGATCGGTATGTTCACCTGCGGCCTGTTCGTGATCTTCTGGATCTGGAAGCAGGCGAAGTTCGTCAAGCAGATCGACCCGGCCTGCGACGCACTGAAGTTCTACGGTTACGCGCTCATCCTGTACGTCGCCGGCTACGGCATGGCGATCGTCGGCGCCATCGCGGCGGCGGCGATGGGTTCCGAACTCGGGCTCATCATCCCGATGCTCGGGCAACTCGTCATCCTCGGCGGCGTGGTGTGCCTGATCCTGGCCGCGTTCAAGATGCGCGCCGCTATCCACAACTACTACACGACCGTGGAACCGATGGGCATCAACCTGATGGACACCACCGGCGCCGTGCTCACCTTCTTCTTCTCCGTCTACTTCTTCCAGTACCACTTCGCCAATATCGCGGCGCGGAAGAAGGCGATGGGGCACCCGGCGGCGTAACGGCCGGTTGTTTCGGGAAACGGGGGCGGCTTCGGCCGCCCCTTTTTTGTTGCGTGCTATCCTGACATCTGGAGCGTTCCTGGGAGGCAGGTGCGGCCCCTATATTTGATCCGATGCCATTCGAAACGGAGTTCGACTCGTTGCGAAAGCGCCGTTGAGCAAGCTCCTGACCGCTGGCCGGTCCAGGGAGAAGCCTGTAGGTGCGCGGAGAACTCCACCCTTAGCATTACCAGGGGTCAAGGCAGGGGGTAGTACGGCTATTCTGGTGCGCTCCATTTGTTGTTTTCCGACATGCACATTCTCTTCATTGGCGACATTTACGCCTCCCCGGGCCGCCGGATCGTTTCCGACAACCTGAACCGCATCGTGACCGAGGAGCGGATCGACCTGATCATCGCCAACGTCGAGAACTCGGCCGGCGGGTTCGGCGTCACGCCGCAGATCGCCGAGGACTTTCTCTCGCTCGGCGTCGAGGTGATGACCACCGGCAACCACGTCTGGGACAAGAGCGAGATCCACGAATACCTGCCCCGCCAACCGCGGCTGCTGCGGCCGGCGAACTATCCGCCGATGCTCCCCGGCAGCGGCATGTACACCGGCAAGGCGCGCAATGGAGCGCCGTACGCCGTGCTGAACCTGCAGGGACGGACGTTCATGGCGACCATCGACGATCCGTTCCGGAAGGTGGACGAGATGCTGGCCTCGCTGCCGGACGACGTCAAGATCCGGTTCGTGGACTTCCACGCCGAGGCGACGTCGGAGAAGGTGGCCTTCGGCTGGCACCTCGACGGGCGCGTGACGGCCGTCGTCGGCACCCACACCCACATTCCGACGGCCGATACCCGCGTGCTGCCGGGCGGAACGGCGTACCAGACCGACGCGGGCATGACGGGTTCCTACGCCGGGGTGATCGGCGTGGAGAAGGGGCCAATCCTGAGGAAGTTCCAGACGGCGCTGCCGGTGCGGATGGAAGGGGCCAAGGGAAGCGTCGAGTTCCACGGGGTGATCGTCACCGCGGACCCGGCGACCGGCAAGGCGGTGGCGGCCAAGCGGTACCACTTCAAGGAAAGCCACCTATAGTTTTTGCCCGCGTCTGCCGATAGACCGGGTAATGATGTCTGGGACTTCTCCGGTTTCCCGAACTTTACTCATGGCGGCGTTCGTCGCGGTAGCCTCCTCGGCCGGTCTCCAGTGGTTTGGCTGGTCGGCGCAGTCGGAGGCGGCGCGGCAACAGACCTCCCGCCAATCGCTCGCGGAACTTTCCTCGTTGTTACAACGGTTTGAGGCGGCCCCGGCGACCGAGCGGCCGGTGGTGGCCGAACACATGACGGGGCTGGCCGAACGGCTTTCCAAGCACGCCCGCGGCGAGAAACTCGCGTCGGCGTCACGGCGTGTGGTCGCGCTGGCGAGCTACGAGGCGGGCGGCGAGGCGCGGGAAAAGGAACTGCAGGAACGGCTCCGGGCCGAAGTGCGCGGTCTGGTGAGCGAAGCGGAATCAGCCGAATCGGCGGCGCTCGACCGGGCGACGTGGCTGGCGGCGGCCAATCAGTTTCTGCTGGCCGGTGCGGCCGTGTTGTGCGGCCTCCTGGCGTTCCGCGCCAAACGCGCCGGCGCTACAGCGTAACCCGCTCGAGCAACCCGCGGTTCCAGAGTTCCCATGCGGCGCCGGATCGGCGTTCGGTGTCCACCTGTACCTTCCCTTCCCGGATGGTCTGCCAACTCTGGCGCAGCAGAACGGGCCTACCGTCGAGCGTCAACTCCCCGGTGAACCGGGCCCCGCCGCCGGACGGCACCGTGCCGATCAGCATGCCGTAGGCCTCCGGACTTGTGTGGACCAGACACCACATGTCGGCCGGAGTGTTGTAGATCAGGTAGGGAACGCCGAAGCGGCTGACGCCGTACGGAGTCAGTTCGAAGTGAACCGGCTCGCCCTGCCACAGCCAGTCGCCGGCCAGCCAGGCAAACGGGTGCGGGCCGCCGGGGACGGTGGCGGCCGCCGCAAGCGAATCGACGAACTGGCGGTAATCGTCTCCCAAGGCGAATCAGGGAAGGATTTCGCTGACCTGGATGGTGGGGGAGACGCTCGTGTAGTTCGGGATGTCTTCCATGATGCGGCCGCCGTGCTGCATCATCGCCCCCAGGAACGACTCGGGCGACTCGAAGACCAGGTGGCAAAGGACCGTAAACGGGGCCGGAGAGCCCGGCAGCGGTCCCGAGATGCCTTTGTCGACCGTCAGGGACTGCAACACCCCGCCCAGCACCTCCCGCACCATCGGGCAGTGTCTATTCAGGTAGTAGTCCATGTCGAAGGTCGCGCCTTCGGCGGCGGGATAGAGAACGGTCACGCGGATCATAGCCTCTATCTTAGTCCTCCGACGGGGACGGTGGCTTTGTAGACGTACCCGGTGACGCGCGCCATGTCGGAACTGGTGAGATAAAGCGTGTTGGCGTCGGCGCCGCGGCCGAACTTGGCGTTGGTCAGCGCCTTCTGCGCCGTCAGGACCTTATGCGTGATCTTGCCGTCGGGCGTCACGCGGTAGGCCGTGCCGAAGCTGTAGCAGGTCAGCCAGATCGCCCCCTCCCGGTCGACGTCCATGCCGTCGGCCTGGCAGCCTTCGATGGTGATCAACTCCTTGCGCGGGCCGGGCGCGCCGGCGGCGTCGAGCGGCCACATCTCGATCTTGCTCGTATTCGCGGCCGTGTTGTGGGCGACGTAAAGCGTCTTCTGGTCCGCGCTCAGAATGATGCCGTTGGGACCGGTAATTTCGTCGCTGAACACCGCCGTCTTGCCGTCCTTGCCGATGCGGTAGATGGTCCCGTTGGGCGACGAACCGTCGTAGCCGTTAGGCGCCGTAAAGTAGACGGTGCCGTCCTTGGCCACAACGAGGTCGTTAGGCCCCGTCGAGGTCTTCGGATCCTTCTCAAAGCCCTTGGCGATGGAGGTCACCTTCTTGTCGGGGGTCACTTTGAGGATCTCGCGCTCATCGGTGGCGGTGGCGAAGAGTACGTCGGCGTCGTCGATCCAGAGTCCGCCCGGCCCGGCGCCGGTAGCGATGTCGAGGTACCGCGACGCGCCCTCCTTGGCATTCCATTTCACGACGCCTTTGTAGGTGCCGCGCGAGGTGAAATAGAGGTTGCCCTTCGAGTCGATGGCGGGGCCCTCGGTATTGCCCCACGACGCATCGCTCGCGATCAGTTCGGCCTGGATTTCGATGGGACCGGCGGGCGGAGGCGGCTTCGGGGCGGGGCTCTGGGAGCAGGCGGCCAGCAGCAGGGCGACGGGGAGCAGCAGGTGGACGGGGCGCATGACCGGGGTATCGTATCACGCCGCGCGAGTTGATAGAGTGAGGCCATGCGCCTGTTGCCCGTCACCCTTCTGCTCGCCGCGCTTCCGGCGATGGCGGAGGATTTTTGGAAAACCCGGCCCTACACCGAATGGTCGGAAAAAGAAGTGAAGAAGCTGCTGACGAACTCGCCGTGGGCGAAGGACGTCGCGGCGGCGATGCAGGGCGGGATGGGCGCGGGCGGTGGCGGCATGGGCGGTGGACGCGGCGGCCGCAGCGGAAGGGGCGGCGGGGCCTCGACGGCGATGCCGGACGCGAGCGTCGGCAGCATGGGCGCCGGCGGCGGCGGCGAGTCCGGTGGCGGCGGCGCCATGGGCGGCACGCCGGCTTCCCCGCCCCAGATCACCGGCAAGGTCCGGTTCCAGAACGCGCCGCCGGTGAAACAGGCGATCGTCCGG
>CAYMTH010000497.1:0-4436 GCA_964393235.1 uncultured Solibacteraceae bacterium
CTTTCTCCAGATAGTCGAGAACCCGGCTCAGCCCCCACGCCCACGCGCTCACTGTCCCCCACTCGTCCGCCGCCGGTTCCGCGAACTGTCCCCGCGCGCCGTACTCCCGGCCGCCCGCGAAATCGGGATCGATGTCGCCGTAGTAGACCGTCGCGAAGCCGATCCCCGCTTCGAGAAACGGCTCGACCTTCACGCGGCCGAACGCCCTCGCCTGCGCCGCCGGCACGCGCTTCTTCTCCCGGTTCCATACCGTCCTGGCCTTCACGCCCGGGTCCGGCACGACGTTCGCATTCGCCGTGAAGGAAACGTTCAACAGCACCGGCGCGCGCCCGCCCCCCTGCGCCGGCGTATAGAGCAAAACGTCCACCGGCACCGTCCGCCCCGGGCCAAGATACAACGTGATCTGCTTCCGCTTCGCCTTCCCCTCGAAGGCCGGCGTCCCCGCGTCGGTGATCGTATAATCGAGCTTTTTCGGCGCCGCCGGCGCTCGTCCGAACTGCTCCCGCTCGAGCAACCGCACCAATTCCGGCCGCCGCCGCTTCTCCCACGCCTTCCGGTCGCGCGCTCCGCCCAGCAGGTCCGGCAGGATGTAACTCCCCGCCTTGGCCTCGGTGTAGTTCACCGGGATGCCGGCCACCGTATCGTCCGGGTAGTCGGCGATCTGCGCGCCGAGCGCGAGCGATGCCAAGAACAACAGCCTCACTTGACCTCCTCGGGCTTGGCGAACTCGCCCGCCATCCTCCGCGGCAGCCGGTAGACCTTACCGTCTTTCGTCGCGAAATAGAGCGACGAGTCCGACGGCCGCAGCGTATGCCCGTCGGCCCACAACGCGTAGAAGCCCGGATCCGCGTTCACTGGTTTCCGCGCGTAGGTGTGGTTGAACTCCTTCGCCGCCGTCAGCCGCCGCTGCTTCCACGTCGCTCCCTGGTCGCGCGACGTCCACATCTCCATGTCCCCGCCGGTCGTATACGGAATCGGCCCGGGCAGCGTCGGCGCGATCACCCGCCATGTGCCGTCCCTCTCGATCCACAACGCCCCGAAATCGTAGTTATGATCCGACCGACCCATCTCCCGGATCTCCCACTTACTCCCCGTCCACCGCGCCGTGTGCCAGATATGCGGGTCGGACTTAGGCCCCGACTCATATCCCGCCGACGTCAGATACAGAATCACCGGCCGCCCGTCCGTGTCGAAAGCGACCTCCTTCAAATACACCAGCCGCTTCTCCGTCTCGTAGTCGTGCACCAGCGCCGCCGTCTCCCGCGACACGATCGGCGTCTGGATCTCCTTCCCGTCCACCGTTCGCCACGTCCGGCCCATATCCGCCGTCTCCAGGTAATAGAGATTGGTCCGCGCGTTCAATCCCGCCGGCGCCGGGTGCATGTTGAACACCGTCGCCGTCCGCGCCCCGTCGTGCGCCGTGATCTGGTAGTGCCCGAGTTCGATCCGCGCCAGCGGATGGGACGGGCTCCACGTCCGCCCGTCCGGTGAGGTCGACCACTTCAGTGACCGGCCCTTGTCCTCATACAGCGTGTGCAGAAAGAAAAAGCCCTGCCCCTTCACAAACCACGGGTGTCCGTAGGAAAAGTTCGTCGTCGCCACCACCTCGAAATCGGAGACGTCGTAAGGCATCCGGCTGCGATGAATAAAGGCCGGCCGCGCCGTCCCGTCTGCGTTCGAAAAGATCCAGATGTGCCCCTCGCCGTCGATCGACATCACCGGGTTGTCGTGCGCGTCCTCGGTGGCTTTGTCGATCAGCAGCGTCGGCCGCGGCACCATGCCGGTCTTGTGGTCGTAGTAGGAGACCATCTGCAGCAGTCGCCGCTCCCCCGGCCGCGCACCGCCGTAGCAGAAGAAGGTCTTGTTCACCTCCGGCGCGTAGACCGCGATCGGCGACTGCTGCTGCGGATACGTCGCAAAGCCGCCCGAATACTTATAGACGTACTGGTCCTGCGACGGCTGGTTGAAATACCAGATCCCGTTGTACCCGTCGAGCGTCGTCAACAACAAAGCAAGCAGTAACATCTCAGTAACTCAGATTCAAGTGCGGCGTCGGCAGCCACCGCTGCCCGTCCACCCGCGATTCCAGCCCCGCCAGCATGATCCCGTTCGAGTACAGCGTCCGTTCCGGCGGATACGGCGTCTTCTTAGTCAGCACCAGATCCTCGAAGTGCTTCACCATGAAACCCCAGTGGTTATGCACGTACAGCTGGATGTAGAAGCAGCTTGAATGCACCTTCCCGGATTTCTCCCGCGCCGCGAACAGGTAGTCGCGCGTCTGCGCGTTGAGGTTCAAGATCGTTGCCTTCACGCCGTCGCGGTACTTGATGAAGATCGCCTGCGGCGGCGTCGCATTCTTCGGTACATGATTAACCCGGTGCCGCAGCGCGGCCTCCAGCAGGTCGCGCGACCAGAACCGGTCGGTGAACACCGCGTCCCCCTCGATACACCGGATCTCCTCGATCCCCGTCTCGCCGCCCTTACGCTTTTCCGCCATCGCCTGCAGCAGTTCGATCGCGTGATAGCCGTGCTCTTCGAGGTCGGAAAACGACACCGCCAGCAATTCGTCGAGCTCGATCCCGGGCCGGAATTCGAGCGCCGGCCGCCGCCACGTCAGGGGCAGGGAAGAGCCGCAAAAGAACGGAATGCGGTCCCTCTTCACACGGTCGTACATCGCTTTGGCGTCGGCCCACTCGTAGGCGAAGTACTTGTCGTTCATCAACGGCAGCACGCGCCCGGCCCGCGCGAACTCCGCCGTCACCTCGTCGAACCGCTTCTTCCGCGGGTACATGAAGTTGCCGCGCGGCGTCTTCGGATAATCGCCGTGCTCCCCGATCACCGCCACGCCGTCGACGGCCAGTTTATCCCCGCCCAGGCACAGCGCCTCCTTCACCGACGGGTAGATCTTCACGCCGTACTCCTCGGCCTGTTCCCGCGCCATGTCGTTCGGCGGAAACTGATCGACGTACAGGCTCACCGTCTCCACGCGCGGCCGGTGGCTGACGCCGTTCAGCCGGTATCCCTCCAGCAGCCGTCCCATGAAAACGTCGGCGTGCGAGTTCGGGAAATACACGTTCAGAAGGCACGCCACCCGTGGCTTCCGCGCCGGCGCCGCCGCGGCCGCCGCGGCCGGCAATTGCAACAAAGATCGTCTCGACAGCTCCATACCACCTGCCAGCATACACGGGTTACAATACGGCCAACATGAAGCAACTGGCCGTCTTCCGCCTCACCGCGCTCGCCGCCCTCGCCGCCGACGTCACCGGCAACTGGAAAGCCACCGCCGAAGGCCCCAACGGCACCATGACCCGCACCCTCACCCTCAAGGCCGAGGGCACGAAGCTGACCGGCGAAACCGTCAGCTCCCTGGTCGGCAAATCGGCCATCGAAAACGGCAAAATCGAAGGAGACAAGATCTCCTTCGAAATCACCGCCAAGATTCAGGACAACGAGATGCGCATCGCCTACAAGGGCAAGGTCACCGGAGCGGACTCGATGACCTTGACCGCCGACGTGGCCGGTAACGAGATCGAGTGGAAGGCCACTCGCGTCAAGTAATCAGAACCGGTAGTGCAGCCCGAGTTGCACGATCCGCGCCTGATTGCCGCCGATCAACGAACTGATCCGCCCGAAGTTCGCGTTGCCCCGCTGCTGGTTCGGCAGCGCGAAGTTCGCGTGGTTCAGGAAGTTCAGCGATTCGGCCCGGAACTGCAGCCGGTGGCCCTCCGCGACGCGGAAGTCCTTCAGCAGCGCGAGGTCGGAGAGGATCGCCCCCGGCCCCGTCGCCACCGTGCGGCCCGCGTTGCCGAACGTGTACTGCGCTGGCGCCGCGAATCCAGCAGTCCGGAAAAACGGCTCCGCCAGCACGTTCGCCCGCCAGTTCGCGTTCTCCGCATACGGGGCCACCACGTTCGACCGCACCGCCGCCGCCGTCGGATAGATCGCCGCGCCGTTGTTCTCGATCACGCCGAACGGCGCCCCGTCGCGGGCCTCGAACAGCCCCGACAGTGTCCACCCGCCCAGCACCTGCCGCGCCAGGCCGTGCAGCCCGCCCGCCGGAATCGCCCACGTCGCATGACTCATGAACCGCCGCCCCACATGGTTGCCCGAAAGCCCCCGGTCCGCGCGCCGGTCGTAATAGTTCCCGAACGCGTTGTCGCCCGCGTTCCCGCCCAGCTCATTCCGCGACCGCACGTCGTCGATCGCCTTCGACCACGTGAAGTTCACCCCGAACTGCAGCCCGTGCGAACTCCGCTTATCCACCCGCACGTTCAGCCCGTGATAGTTCGAGTTCCCGACCGTCGCCGAGATCACCCGCACATCGGAAAACTGCGGGAACGGCCGCAATACCTGCGGGTTCGCGTTCGTCCCGATCAACTCCCGCGGCACCTGGTTGATCGACCGCGACGTCGGCGCCCCCAGCTTGTGCCCCAGCG
>CAYMTH010000498.1:0-4436 GCA_964393235.1 uncultured Solibacteraceae bacterium
TTCAAGACGGCGAAGCAGGAACGCGGCACGCTCATGCAGTCGCCGTTCGCGTTCAAACAATACGGCCAGTCCGGCCTCCCCGTCTCCGAACTCTTCGCCAAAACCGCCTCCGCACACGCCGACGACCTCTGCGTCATCCGCTCCATGCACACCGATCTGCCCGCCCACCAGCAGGCGATTCTGCAGATGAACTCCGGCCGCGTGATCCCCGGCTTCCCCTCCTGGGGCGCCTGGACCACCTACGGCCTCGGCAGCGAGAACCGCAACCTCCCCGGCTATATCGCCCTCTGCGCCGGCGTCCCCGACGTCGGCCCCCAGGTCTGGAGCTCCGCCTTCCTACCCGCCGCCTACCAGGGCACCTACGTCCCCGCCGACGAGTCCGACCCCGAAAAGATGATCCAGCACATCCGCGACCGCTCCGGCTCACCCGCCGACCAGCGCCGCCGCGTCGATCTCTGGCGCAAGCTCAACCAGATGGACCTCGCCGCCCGCGGCGCCGACCCGCAGCTAGAAGGCCGCATCCAGTCCATGGAAATCGCCTACCGCATGCAGTCCGAGGCCCTCGAAGCCTTCGACATCTCCAAGGAACCCGCCGGCGTCCGCGCCCGCTACGGCGCCGACCAGACAGAGTCCGGCGAGATGCACATCAAGTCCGCCACCCGCGATGGCGATTTCGCCCGCGGCTGCCTCGTCGCCCGCCGCCTCATCGAACGCGGCGTCCGCGCCGTCCAGGTCTACTTCGGCAACGACAAGCCCTGGGACTCCCACCACGACATCCTCGTCCACCGCCGCCTCGCCCGCCAGGCCGATCAGCCCATCGCCGCCCTCCTGAGCGACCTCAAAGCCTCCGGCCTGCTCAAGGAAACCCTCGTCATCATCGGCGGCGAGTTCGGCCGCCGCCCCTGGACCGAGGTCGCCGGCCGCATCAACGTCCAGAACGGCCGCAACCACAACAACGAAGGCTTCACCACCGTCCTCGCCGGCGGCGGCGTCAAGGGCGGCCTCGCCTATGGCGCCACCGACGAATTCGGCTACCAGGCGGTGGAAAAGAAGGTGCACGTCCATGACCTGCACGCCACCGTCCTCCACCTCCTCGGCCTCGATCACACCCGGCTCACCTACCAGTACTCCGGCCGGCAGTTCCGCTTGACGGACACTGCCGGCAACGTCGTAAAGGACATCCTCGCCTAGCCGCTAGACCGCCCGCGAGAGCACGCGGTTCAGCCGCTGCACGAACTCCGCCGGGTTGTCCAGCGACACGCCCTCGATCAGCAGCGCCTGCTCCAGCAGCAGGTGCGCCGCGTCGCTGACGAACGCGTCGTCGGACGCCCCCTGCAGCTTCTTCACGATGTCGTGGTCCGGGTTGACCTCCAGAATCGGCTTCGATTCCGGCAGCCCCGCCTGGCCCATCGCCCGCAGCATCTGCCGCATCTTCAGGCTCGGCTCTTCCTCGTCGCTCACGATGCAGCTCGGGCTGTCGGCCAGCCGCACCGACGCGCGGACGTCCTTCACCTTGCCCTCGAGCGCCTTCTTCAACCGCTCCACCAGCGGCTTCAGCTCCTCGCCCTTGTCTTTGTCTTCCTCGGTCTTCAGGTCCTCGCTCGTCGAGGCCTTGTTCACCGCCTTCAACTCCACATCGTCGTACTTCTCGATCCCCGCGAAGACGAACTCGTCGATCTCATCGTCGAGGATCACCACCTCGATGTCGTTCTTCTTGTAGATCTCCAGCAGCGGCGACGTGCGCAACTGCCCCGCCGGCCCGCCCGTCAGGAAGTAGATCCCCTTCTGCCCTTCCTGCATCCGGGCCTTCACTTCCTTCAGGCTCGTCCACCCGTCGGACTTCGTCGTCCTCACGCGGATCAGCTCCAGCAGCGTCTCCCGGTTCGCGTAGTCGGAATACAGGCCCTCTTTCAGCGGCCGGTTGAACTGGTCGATGAACTTAAGGTACTGCTCGCCGTTCTCCTCGGCCATCGTCTTCAACTCGTTCAGGACCTTCTTCACGCTAGCGTTCCGGATCGACGCCAGCGTCCGGTTCTGCTGCAGAATCTCGCGGCTCACGTTCAGCGGCAGGTCCTCGCTGTCGATGATCCCGCGCAGGAACCGCAGATAGGACGGCATCAACTCCTTGGCGTCATCGGTGATGAACACCCGCTTCACGTACAGCTTTACGCCCGGCGTGTAGTCAGCCTGGTAAAGGTCGTAGGGCGCCTTCGACGGCACGAAGAACAGCGTCGTGTACTCCATCGTGCCCTCGGCCTTCGTGTGGAACCAGCACAGCGGATCCTCGTAGTCGCCCGAGATCGACTTGTACAGCTCTTTATAATCCTCGTCCTTGATCTCGGCCTTCGACCGCTTCCACAGCGCGCAGACGGAAGGTTTTCTGCGGCGCTTCATCGAAGGCGATGGCGCACGACCCGGGCGACCGCTTCCAGAGCGCGCTCGCCGCGTTCACCTGCTCGGTCTTCCGCTTCTCGACGGACTTCTTCTCGGCCTCGTCCCAGTCGTGTTCGGTCGACGTCAGGAAGATCGGAAACGCGATGTGGTTCGAGTACTTCTTGATGATGTCGCGCAGCTTCCAGCCGTGCGCGTACTCTTTCCCGTCGGCGTTGAAGTGGACGATCACGCTCGTCCCCTGCCCCGCCCGCGACGACGGCTCGATCTCGAAACCCGTCTTCCCGTCGCTCGTCCAGCGATAGGCCTGCTCTTCCCCGGCCTTCCGGCTGATCACGTCCACCCGGTCGGCCACGATGAACGCCGAATAGAACCCGACGCCGAACTGCCCGATCAGGTTCGAGTCCCGCTTCGCGTCCCCGCTCAGGTTCGCCAGAAAGTTCTTCGTCCCGGACCGCGCGATCGTGCCGAGGTGCGACACCAGGTCTTCTTCGTTCATCCCGACGCCGTTGTCGGCAATCGTCAGGATTCCCTTCTCCTCGTCGAGTTCCAGGTCGATCCGCGGCTCAAACGCCAGCGTCTTGAACTGCTCCTCCGTCAGCGTCAGGTACTTCAGCTTATCGAGCGCGTCCGAGGCGTTCGACACCAGCTCCCGCAGGAAGATCTCCGGATGCGAGTAAAGCGAGTGCACAATCAGGTGCAAAAGTTGGTTAACTTCAGTTTGGAATTCGCGTTTAGACATGACAGTTGATAGAGTTGCCCCCATTGGGGCCTGTTTTTCATTTTTGCAGATCCCGCCCCGGAGGCCCCCATCCGCGCCCACGAAAAGTTGATCCTGGCCTACTTCGCCTACGTCGCCGCCGTCGCCGCCGTCCTGCTCGATAACGCGCTCCCCTCCCTCGCCGTCGCCCTCGCGGCCGCGGCCGTCGTATTCCTCCTCCCCCGCGTGCCCCCGCTGGTCCGCGACGTCGCCCCGCTCGCCCTCACCCTCCTCGCCTACCGCGGCATGGATCTCTTCAAGACCCTCCCCCACCCGCACACGCTCGAAAACTCCTGGATCGTCCACGACCGCGCCCTCCTCGCCTGGCTCCGCCCCGCCGTCGAATCGCTCGGCCCCATCGGCCCGGCCTACTTCGAGTTCTGCTACCTGATCGTCTACGCCGTCAGCCTTTACTCCCTCGCCCTGCTCTACCGGTACGGCCGCCACGACGAAGCCCCCCGCCTCTGGTTCGCCTACCTCGCCGGTACCCTCGGCGCCTACGCCCTCTTCCCCTACTTCCCCTCCGACCCGCCGCGCGTCGTCTTCCCCGGCGCCGATAACCCGCAAATCACGACCATCTTCCGCACCCTCAACTTAGCCATTGTCGGCAACGCCGGCATCCACTCCAGCGTCTTCCCCTCCGCCCACGTCTCCAGCGCCTTCGCCTGCGCCTGGGGCCTCCGCGCCACCGTCCCCGAAAAACCGTGGATCTGGCGCATGATGGCGATCTACGCCGCCTCCGTCGCCGTCGCCACCGTCTACGGCCGCTACCATTACGCCGTCGACGCCCTCGCGGGCTTCGCCATCAGCCTCGTCGCCCTTCGCCGCAATCGCTAGTTACGGCAGGGCCCGCGTTCCCATCCACCATCCGGACCTTCGCCGGATTCCCCACCTTCAATCCCGCCAGCGCCAGACTGGCCCCCAGAACCATAAGGAATCGCATATCCCTACTCTCCTGCTGGCCGCGGATACCCCCGTTCGGTCGCCGCTGGAAGCCCGCAACGCTCCGACAGACACGCGCACCACTCTTTTGTCAGATAGACGGTCGAGCCGTCCGCCGTCCGCGCGACGTTAAAGACGAATCCCCATTCCACGCCCGGCGTCAAGGGCCCCAGCGCCACCGTCCGCCGCCGCCCCCACCGCGTGAACTCGAAGGTCCCGGCCGTCGTGTCCAGCCATCCCGCCGCCAGCCGCGGCGCGCCCTTCACCTTCCGCGCATACGCCTTCACCCGCCCGTCGGCGGACGTCTGCCCCGGCACCCACGACATCACCCGCCCCACCAGCC
>CAYMTH010000499.1:0-4436 GCA_964393235.1 uncultured Solibacteraceae bacterium
CCCGAAAAACCCCGCGCCCTCTCCCTCCCCGCCGGCCGCGCCGCCTCCCTCCGCGACGACCTCCGCCGCCTCGTCGACGACCTCCGCGTCGCCATCCCCTCCGCCTTCGAATCCGAAAACTACCGCGCCCGCAAACACGAAATCGAACAGGAAACCAAGGACCTCCAGGACGAGGCCATGGACACCCTCCACGACGAAGCCGCCGAAAAAGGCTTCGCCCTCCTCCGCTCCCCCACCGGCATCCTCATCGCCCCCGCCCGCAACGGCGAAATCCTCACTCCCAAAGAGTTCGAGGAAATCCCCGAAGAGGAACACAAAAAAATCGAAGAAGCCGGCCGCGAACTCCAGGAAAAACTCCGCGTCACCATGCTCTCCCTCCCCCGCCGTGATCAGGAAGGACGCGAGAAAATCCGCCAGCTCAACGACGAAGTCGCCGCCTTCGCCGTCGGTCACCTCATCGACGCCCTCCGCCTCAAATACCTCGACCTCCCCGCCGTCACCGCCCTCCTCGACGAAATCCGCCAGGCCGTCATCGATAACGTCGACGACTTCCTCTCCCCTCCCGAACACCCCCTCGCCGCCCTCATGGCCGCCAACCGCGGCCCCGCCCCCTTCCGCCAGTACCAGATCAACCTCCTCGTCGAACACTCCCCCGGCGCCGGCGCCCCCGTCGTCTACGAGGACCACCCCACCTACCCCAACCTCATCGGCCAGGTCGAGTACCTCTCCCACATGGGCGCCCTTTCCACCGACTTCGCCCTCATCCGCCCCGGCGCCCTCCACCGCGCCAACGGCGGCTACCTCCTCCTCGACGCCCTCAAACTCCTCACCCAGCCCTACGCCTGGGACGCCCTCAAACGCTCCCTCAAATCCGCCCAGATCCGCATCGAATCCCTCGGCGAAATGCTCGGCCTCATCTCCACCGTCTCCCTCAAACCCGAGTCCATCCCCCTCCAAACCAAGGTCATCCTCATCGGCGACCGCTACCTCTACTACCTCCTCGCCTCCCTCGACCCCGACTTCTCCGAACTCTTCAAAATCGCCGCCGACTTCGAAGAACACACCCCCCGCACCCCCGCCGCCGAACTCGACTTCGCCCACTGGCTCGCCGCCCTCGCTTCACACGACAACCTGCTCCCCCTCCACCGCGACGCCGTCGCCCGCGTCGTCGAATTCGCCTCCCGCGCCGCCGAGGACTCCGCCAAACTCCTCACCATCCGCCGCGTCCTCTCCGACCTCCTCACCGAATCCGACTTCCTCGCCCGCCAGGCCAACCACGCCGCCATCCTCGCCGCCGACGTCCAGGCCGCCCTCGACTCCCAGCGCCGCCGCGCCTCCCGCACCCGCGAACGCCTCCTCGAAAACACCCTCGCCGGCACCCTCATGATCGATACCGAGGGCGAACGCATCGGCCAGATCAACGGCCTCACCGTCCTCTCCCTCGCCGACTTCTCCTTCGGCCACCCCGCCCGCATCACCGCCCGCGTCCGCATGGGCGAAGGCGAACTCGTCGACATCGAACGCGAAGTCGAACTCGGCGGCCCCATCCACTCCAAAGGCGTCTTCATCCTCGCCGGCTTCCTCTCCGGCCGCTACGCCATCGGCCGCCCCCTCTCCCTCACCGCCTTCCTCGCCTTCGAACAGTCCTACGCCGGCGTCGAAGGCGACTCCGCCTCCGCCGCCGAACTCTTCGCCCTCCTCTCCGCACTCGCCGCCGTCCCCATCCAACAGTCCTTCGCCGTCACCGGCTCCGTCAATCAACTCGGCGAAATCCAGGCCATCGGCGGCGTCAACGAAAAGATCGAAGGCTTCTTCGACCTCTGCGCCGCCCGCGGCGGCCCCCGCGGCCAGTCCGTCCTCATCCCCGCCGCCAACGTCCGCCACCTCATGCTCCGCGCCGACGTCGTCGACGCCGTCCGCGCCGGCAACTTCCACATCCACGCCATCGCCACCGTCGACGAAGGCCTCGCCCTCCTCTCCGGCCTCACCCCCGGCGAACGCAACCCCGAAGGCAACTTCCCCGTCGGCTCCCTCAACTACCTGATCGAAGCCCGCCTTCTCGCCTTCGCCGAAAAACGCCAGGCCAAAAATGCCAACGGAGGTGTCCTGTGATTACCCTCCGCCGCATCCTCGTCGCCCTCGACGCCTCCCCGGACTCCCTCTCCGCCCTCCAAGCGGCCCTCTCCTTCGCCCGCCTCGTCAACGCCGAAATCGAAGGTCTCTTCGTCGAGGACACCCTCCTGCTCGAACTCGCCGACTCTCCCTTCGCCGCCGAAATCGCCTTCACCGCCCAAGGCCAACCCCTCTCCCGCGCCCGCATGGAAGCCAAACTCCGCTCCCAGTCCGCCCGCGCCCGCCGCCTCCTCGCCGACGCCGCATCCGCCGCCAACATCCCCTGGTCCTTCCGCTCCGTCCGCGGCCGCGTCTCCGCCGAACTCCTCGCCGCCGCCGCCCGGGCCGACCTCCTCGCCCTCGGCCGCGCCGGTTGGTCCCAACGCGCCCCCGCCCGCCTCGGCTCCACCGCCGCCGCCCTCTTCTCCGCCGATATCCCCCTCCTGCTCTTCTCCTCCCGCCCAGCCCCGCAACCGCCCGACTCCTTCCTCCTCCATGAGGGGGCCCCCGCCCTTCCGCTCGACGACGGCTTCGTCCTCGGCAACCCCGCCATCCGTGCCGCTCTCCCCTGGCTCGAGCCCGCCCTCCGCCAGCAACGCATCCCCCTTCTTCTCCTCCGCCGGAGCAAAAACCATGCCCAACCCGATTGACGTCGAAGCCCTCCGCCTCCACGCCCTCTACCGCGGCAAGATCCAGACATCCCCCAAGGTCCCCATCCGCGATGCGACCGATTTCTCCTACTGGTACACCCCCGGCGTCGCCGCCCCCTGCCGCGCCATCGAAGCAGACCCCGAAAAGGCCTGGGAACTCACCAACAAAGCCAATACCATCGCCATCGTCTCCGACGGTACCCGCGTCCTCGGCCTCGGCAATATCGGCCCCCTCGCCGGTCTCCCCGTCATGGAGGGCAAGGCCCTGCTCTTCAAGTACCTCGGCGGCGTCGACGCCGTCCCCCTCTGCCTCGCCTCCGCCGATACCCGCGAACTCATCCGCGCCGTCCAGATCCTCGCCCCCTCCTTCGGCGCCGTCAACCTCGAGGACATCGCCCAGCCCCGCTGCTTCCGCGTTCTCGCCGCCCTCCGCGAATCGCTCCCCATCCCCGTCTGGCACGACGATCAACAGGGCACCGCCACCGCCGTCCTCGCCGCACTCACCAACGCCGCCAAGGTCGTCGCCAAACCCCTCCGCTCCCTCCGCATCGCCATGATCGGCATGGGCGCCGCCAACGTCGCCACCTACCATCTCCTCAAAGTCGCCGGCATCGACCCCGGCCAGATCGTCGCCTGCGACTCCCGCGGCATCCTCCACCGCGGCCGCGGCGACGAACAGGACCTCCGCAACCACTTCCCCGAAAAATGGCGAGTCTGCGAAGAGTCAAACCCCGATCGCCGTACCGGCAATATCCCCCAGGCCCTCGCCGGCGCCGATGTCTGTATCGCCTTCTCCACGCCCGGCCCGGACACTATCCCCACCGCCGACATCCAGGCCATGGCCAAGGACGCCATCGTCTTCGCCTGCGCCAATCCGGTCCCCGAAATCGCCCCCGCCGACGCCCGCGCCGCCGGCGCCCGCGTCGTCGCCACCGGCCGCGGCGACTTCCCCAATCAACTCAACAACGGCCTCGTCTTCCCCGGCCTCTTCCGCGGCATCCTCGATGCCCGCGCCACCGCCATCACCGACGAAATCGCCCTCGCCGTCGCCGCCGAACTTGCCCGCGCCGCCGAATTGAGAGGGTTGAACGAGGAGCACATCCTCCCGCCCATGACCGACTGGTTGACGGTGCCCCGTCTCGCCGCCGCGGCCGCCGTCACCGCCCAGGAACGCGGCCTCTCCAAGTCCCGCCTCACAGGCGACGATTACATCCAACTCGCCACCCATCGCATCCTGGAGGCCCAAAAACACACAATGCGCGAATAGCCCCACCCCTGCGTCCCTTCCCCCAAAAATGGTGCCTGCCGCGAGTGTCCCCATTTTTTCCGGTGCCGCACCCGCTGTCTTTCAACCACCCTCCCCCGGAATGGGCCCGGATCAGCCATCCCCTGATGTCGATTCGCCACCAGTCCTCCCTCTTCCACGATGACCGGGCCACGACCTCGTCGAATACACCCTCCGGCTCTCCACCGGCCGTGACCTGCGCACCGTATGGGCAGGCGGCGATCAGGTTCTCTCCTCGGCCTGCAACTCCGCCTCCGGCAACCCGGGCTTAGGCTCCGGCGGCAACCCCGGCAACAACCCCAATCCCGGTCGCGGCAAGTAGACTCTGGTCCTGAAATTGCCCCCATCTCCGCGGGCGCCCCCCTGGCCCCCGCCCAAAAACTCCCGCG
>CAYMTH010000500.1:0-2273 GCA_964393235.1 uncultured Solibacteraceae bacterium
CTGGGAGATTTTGCCGGAGTCGTCGAAGAAGAGGCGGGTGAAGCCGAGGGCGTCGGAGTAGGAGACGAGGAGGGAGCCGTCGGGGTGGGGGGCGACGTGGCGGAGGCGGGAGTGGCGGAGGCCGTGGGTTTGGGTAAAGAGGCGCCATTTGCCGTGGTGGAAGCGGAGGAGGCCGCGGGTGGTGGCGATCCAGAGGGCGCCGTTGGGGGAGGAAGTGATTTCGAGGGCGAGGTCGCCGGGTTGGAAGTCGGGAGGCTGGATGGGTTGGAAGTCGTAGCCCGCGGGGGTGGGGCGGGCGCGGTAGATGGACTGCAGGGCGGCGACCCAGAGGTTGTTGGCGGCGTCGATATGGAGGGAGCGGATAGTTTTGCCGGGGAGGGGGTAATGGCGGGGCGTGAGGGATGGGCGGCGCCAGTGGGAGATGCCGTCGGCGGCGAAGGCGGCGAAGACGTCGGGGCCGGCGGCGGAGAGGGCGGTGACTTCGCCGCGGCGGACGATTTGGACGGGAGCGTTGGGGGGAAGCAGGGATAGGGCGGTGGCTGAGCCGACCCAGGTGCGGGATTGGGAATCGATGGCGACGGCGGTGATGGTGTCGTCGGCGAGGCCTTCGCGGGAGGTCCAGTTCTCCCAGGCGTCGCGGCCGGCCCAATGGGCGAGGCCGAGGCCTTCGATGCCGAGCCAGAGGGTGCCTTCGGCGTCTTCGAAGAGGGAGAGGGGTTGGCCGTCGGGGAGGGCGTTGGCATTGGTGACGGAGCGCCAGCCGTGGGGGCCGCGGAGGGCGATGCCGTTGGGGAGGTCGGTGAGGAGGTTGCCGGCGGGGCTGAGGTAGAGCAGTCCGCGGGGGCCGAGGGGGGCGGAGGGTTCGGTACGGAAGGCGGGTGCGCCGGGGGCGAGGGAGAGGAGGCGGGCGCCGCCGCGGGCGTGGATGAGGCCGGAAGGGTTGGAGGCGAAGGCGGTGTAGACGGCCGGGGGGGCGCCTTCGTCGGGGCCGTCGCCGTGGACTTGGCGGGCGGGGTCGAGGCGGCAGATGCTGGACTGGCAGGCGAACCAGAGGGAGCTGTCGCGGGCGGCGTGGACGTGGCGGGCGGATTCGGCGATGCGGCGGGGCGAGCCGGGGTTGGGCGCGCGGGGGGAGGAGATTTCGTAAAGGGCGCCGGAGGCGGTGAAGACGAGTTCGCCGGTGGGTTTGAAGGCAAGGGAGTCGACGAACCAGGCGCCGGGAAGGGGGAGGGGAACGAAGCGGCCGTTTTCGTGGCGGGCGATGCCGCCGTGGGCGGCGGCCCAGAGGACGCCATCGGGGTCCTCGGCGATGCTGGCGATGTAGGCGGCGGGGAGGCCGTGGAGGTTGGAGAAGCGGGTGAATTCGACGCCGTCGAAACGGAACAGGCCGTTATCGGTGCCGAGCCAGAGGAAGCCGGTGCGGTCCTGGAGGATGGCGCGAACGTTGGGATTGAGGAGGCCTTCGTCGTGTGCGAGGACACGGAAGCGAAACTGCTGGGCGGGCAGGCCCAGAGCGAGGAGGCCGAACATAACCAACCACGGGCAGCGGAACGCTGACATAGGATCCTATGAGGGGGTGGTTAGCTATCGTCCGGAAATCGCCGTAACTTTATGAAAGCAGGCGGGACATTCTATAGTACCGGTGGCGCGGCGGGACTACGGCGTCCTAGATACGGAGGAATAACTTGCGGTTGTACATCCAGAGCAGCATGAGCCAGAAGGCGGTTAGGACGGCGGCGCCTTGGAGGAAAGGTTCCAGGGGCTGGCCGGCGAAGGCGAAGAAGTGTTCGCCGAGGTGGGTCTTGAGGGAACTCACGATGAAGCCGTCGAACAGGTGGGCGATCAGGTAGGCGGCGATCGAGTTCATGCCGATGACCAGGAGGGGGAAGACGGGTTTGCGCCAGCCGCGGGTTTCGGTGACGTAGCAGAACGCGGCGAGGAAAAGGAAGCAGACGCCGCCGGAGGCGAGGGTCCAGGACGGGGTCCAGATGCGCTTGACGGCCGGGCAGAGGCCGGAGAAGTGCAGGGCGAGGCCAGCGGCGAAGGTGGCGGCGGCCGCGGTGAGGAGCTGGCGATAGGGAATGGCCGGAGCCGAGGCGCGGAGCCAGCGGCCGGCGATGAGGCCGAGGATCATGGTGCCGAGCGTGGGAATGAAGCTCAGCGTGAGATAGCCGCCACGGTTGGCGACGAAGGGTTGGACGCGGGGGAAGAGGTTGAGGAACCAGACGTCGAACGCGTGGCCGAGGTTGTTGTTCTTGTTCCAGTGGGCGGCG
>CAYMTH010000500.1:2283-4435 GCA_964393235.1 uncultured Solibacteraceae bacterium
GGCCAATCGGCGGGGACGCCGACGGCAGCGTAATCGAAGTTCTGGGGGATGGGGTAGAGGGCCCAGGCGAGCCAGTAGCCGGCGAGGATGACACCGAGGGCGATGGGCGCCCACTTGGGGGGACGCCAGCCGAGGATATAGAGCAGCGGGTAGCCGAGACCGATCTGGGTGAGGGTGTCCTCAAAGGTGAAGTTGGTCATCGGGCGGCCGGTGGACCGGAGGAAGATGCCCAAGGCGGCGAGGAGGAACGAGCGCCAGAGGGCGTGGGCGAACATCTTGCCTTCCGACTCGCCTTTGGCGATGCGGGAGGCGACCGAATAGGGGAGCGCCACGCCGACGAGGAAGGAGAACGACGGCTGGATCATGTCGTGCAGCGAGCCGCCGGCCCAGGGGACATGGGACTGGTTCCAGGCCAGGAAGGCCCAGAAGGCGGAATCGGGTAGGGCTTGCGAGACCTTGGCGAGATGGAGCACCTCGGCCATCATGAGGAGCATGACGAAGCCGCGGTAGGCGTCGATGGCGATGTTGCGGTTCATCGGGCGAGTTCCTTGAGGATGGTCTGGACGGCGGCGGGTGAGATCATGTGATGGGTGGCGGTTTCGTCGATTTCGAGGCGGAAACGGCCGGCGGGGCCGAGCGCCTTTTGCACCTCCTTTTCGTACTCGCGGAGGGCGGGTTCGTAGTTGTCGGGGTGCTGGGCCTGGCCGAAGCAGCAGTTGTCCTTGCGGTTGAGGATCTGGATCTGGGCGCGGCCGGGGCCGGCGGCGCCGAGGACGTAGAGGTCGGGGTAGCCGGCGAGTTTGTAGAACGCTTCGTGGAACTGCTCTTCGTCACCGATCGACCCATTGGCCCGAAGGTAGAGCGGCATGGTGCCGGCGACGGGGAAGGATTTCTTGATCTCGGGGAGTATGGCGGCGATCAGGGTGGTGGTCCAGCCGCCGCCGGAGAGGCCGGCCATGTGGATTTCGCGGTAGGCGGGGCGGAGGTGGTTGAGCGAGATGAGAACGGGTTCGAGGAAGAACTTGAGGGCGGACCCGTGGGCGACGGGGAGGTCGAAGAGGTCGCCGTGGCGGGGGGCGCCGCAGTCGCCGGGGCGCATGTGGGGCATGTGGGAGAGCAGGACGGCGTAGCCGGCGCCGAGGAGGGAGTCGGCGGTGTGGGCCATGCCGGCGGTGCGGGCGTCGTCGGCATCGTCGAAGGTGCAGGCGTGGCCGTGCTGGAGGATGACGAGTTTGGTGGGCTTCGTTTTCGGCAGGAGGTGGTGGGTGGTGTTCTGCTGGCCGTTCTCCATGTCGATGGTGAAGGTTTCGATCCTGGCGGCGTTTTTGAGGGTTTTGATGGGGGACTCGGCGGCGGGGGCGATTTTGGCCGGCTTGGCGGCGGGGAGGCCGGGGGCGCCCCAGATGAAGTCGACGATCTGTTTGCGGCGGGCGGCGGCGTTGGCGGGGGTGACGGTGATCGAGCGGTCGTTGACGAGGGCGGGCGGGGCGATGTGGAGGAGGCGGGCGACGGTGGGGGCGAGGGGGGGGGGGGGGGGGGGTGGCGGTGTTTTGGGCGTGGTTGAGGGGGCCGGGCGGGGGGGGATTGAGGACTTTGGCGACGGTGGGGGCGAGGGAATCGGCCATCCACTGGAAGCCGAGGTCGTTGGGGTGGACGCCGTCGACGAGGCCGTCGAGGCGGTCGGGGCCGAGGAGGGTGTGGCCGTCGAGGAGGGTCAACAGGCGATCGCCGGCCTTCTGGTGGCGGGTGACGACTTCCTTGATGTGGTCGCGGTATTCGAGGAATTTGGGGTTGTTGGAGGAGGTTGCGATGGGGGTGATGGCGAGGATGGGGGTGGTGGGGTGTTTCGCGCGGACCGTCTTCAGGAAGGGTTCGTAGGCGGCGCGGAGGGAGGCGAGGTCGGGGTTGTTCTGGGAGAAGTCGAGAACGAAGAGGGAGGCGTCGATTTCGGCGGTGAGGTTAGCCATGACGGGTTCGCCTTTGCCGTTGCCGGAGAAGCCGAGGTTGACGAAATCGAGGTTGAGTTTGCGAGCGAGGATGGCCTGGTAGCTCAAGCCGGCGCGGGAGGCGCAGCCGCCCTGGGTGATGGAGGTGCCGTAGTAGACGACGGGGCGGGGGAGGGCAAAGGCGCGGGGGCGGGAGACGGTGGCGT
>CAYMTH010000501.1:0-4424 GCA_964393235.1 uncultured Solibacteraceae bacterium
ACCCGGCGGCGCGCACTCGGATTGCCGCCATCGGAGCAACACGCCTTTCTCGTCACCACCTACGCCGGTGACCAACCCCTCATCGAAGAGGTTCAACATCTCCTCGACGCCGACCACTGCCCGGCCACACCGCTCGACCGGCCCGCCGTCGGCACCGAATTCCGATTGCGCACCGCGACCTACGCCTACACCGCGCTTCGCCGCTGACCAGCCATTGCGGGATACTATCGTCTCAGGCACTCGTGACGCCGCAACGCTACAGCCAGGTCAAGAGCCTCTTTCAACTCGTCCTCGAACAACCGCGGGAAAGCCGCCCAGCCTTTCTCGAGCGGGCCTGCGGCGCCGACCGCGATCTCTATCAACAGGTCCGCGAACTCCTGAAGGCCGACGACACCTCCGAACAGTTTCTCGACAAACCAGCCGTCGCTCCGCTGTCGAAGATTCTCGCCGACGCGGAGAAGGACGCGGCCGACCCGATGCCCGCGCAGATCGGTCCCTACGAGTTACAGAAACCGCTCGGCAGCGGCGGCATGGGCGCGGTCTATCTCGCCCGCCGCGCCGACAAGTCGTTCGACAAACAGGTCGCCATCAAGATCATCCATCGCGGCATGGAAAGCGACCGCATCCTGCAACGCTTCCGGCGCGAACGGCAGATCGTCGCCTCTCTCGATCACCCCAACATCGCCCGTCTCCTCGACGGCGGCGCCACCCCCGACGGACGACCGTATATCGTAATGGAGTACGTCGATGGCCAGCCTATCGACACGTGGTGCGATCAAAAACGCCTCTCAATCGACCAGCGCCTCCGCCTGTTTCTCCAGGTCTGCGACGCCGTGCAGTACGCGCACCAGAACCTGATCATCCACCGCGACATCAAACCCGGCAACATACTGGTCCGACCGGACAGCACCGTCAAGCTGCTCGACTTCGGTATCGCGAAACTGATGACTCCCGAGGACGCCGCCAAGCCGACTGAAAAGACCGCCACCTCGATGCGGCTGATGACCCCCCACTACGCCAGCCCCGAACAGGTGCGCGGCGAGGCCGTCACCACCGCGAGCGACGTCTACCTCCTCGGCATCGTCCTCTACGAACTCCTCACCAGTCACCGGCCCTTCGAAACCCAATCGAACAACCCGCTCGATGCCATCCGCGCCTTCAACCAGGCCGACCCGCAAAAACCGAGCGACGCCATCTTCCGCGTCGTAGAAAAGCCCCTCCCCAACGGCGCCCGGCACATCGTCAAGAACGCCATCTTCGTCGCGGCCCTTCGCGACGCCGACCCCGCCAAACTCCTTAAGCGAATCCAAGGCGACCTCGACGCCATCACCCTCCGCGCCCTGCGGCGCAACCCGGCCGAACGATACCAATCCGCCGCCCAACTCGCCGAAGACGTCCGCAACCACCTCCAACATCTGCCCATCAGCGCAGTCCCGGACTCCCCCGCCTACCGTGCCCGCCTCTTCACCCGGCGGCACCCCCAACAAGCGATTGGCGCGGCCGCCGTTCTTCTGCTCCTGCTCGGCCTCAGCCTCTCGGCCGGCTGGGTTGCCTTCCAGGCCCGGCGGGATCGAACCCGCGCCGAGGCCAACCTTGTCTCCGCACAAGCGCTCGTCAACGCACTGCTCGCCGGCGCCCCGGCCCGCCGCGATCTCCTCGACAATACCCTCGGCCACCTCGACCGCCTCGCGGCCACTCCGAATATCAGTCCCGAAGTCACTCGTCAAGCCGCCGCCGGCTACGTCCGCGCCGGCGATCTCCTCGCGGATCAGGATCCAGATGCCGCCATCAACGCCTATCGGAAGGCGCACACTCTACTCGGACCAATTGCCGCCAAAGATCCCGCCGCCAACGCCGAACTCGCCACCGCCACGCAGTCCCTCGCCCACACCCTAACGGCCACCGGCCAACCGTCGCTCGCCATCCCCCTCCTCCGCGCCGATCTCACGCGCCTCGACAGCGTCCCGCCCTCGATTCGCGTATACATGCTCCACGAACTTGCCACCGCCCTGGCCGAGACAGGCTCGTCCAAAGAGGCCGCACAGTTCGCCGCGCAAGCGCACGCCGTCGCTACCGCCGTCACCGGCACGGAAGCGCCCGAACTACAGGCATACAGCCACCTCCGGCTGGGTGCGATCCTCCTCGCCGCCGGTCAGCCCACCGATGCCCTCGAACCGCTGCGAACCGCCGTGCGCCTTCGCGAAGAAATAGCCGCCGCCCAGCCGACAGCCATGGCTCCCCGCCGCGAGCTCGCCCGCGCGCTTCACCAACTCGGCGCCGCTCTCGCCCGCAACGGAAGGCCCGACGAAGCCGCGCCACTCCATCAACGTGCCATCGAACTGCAGCAGCACCTCGGCTCTCCGGCCGACGTCACCAACGGATGGTGGCAGCTCGGAAACGCAAACGCGGCCACCGCCATCCAGAGTTTCCGGCAGATGGTCCAGGCCGCCGCGGAATGGCAACGCCGGGAACCAGCCAGCTACGCCGCCACCCGCACCCTCTTGAACGCCCATCTGCACCTCTCGCAAGCCCTCGCGCAGGGCGGGGAATCCGCTGCGGCGCGAGAAAGCGCCCAAACCGCGATCGCCCTGCTCAATGAAATCGGAGCGCCGCACCGGGACACCGCCCGGTATCGGAAGGACTCCGCGCGCGCGCAGTGGATTCTCGGCAGCGCTGCCGAAACCACCCTCCCCGAAGCGGCGAAACGCTACGCCGATCTGAGAAACCGGAATGAGATCACCGCGGAGGATCGCGAGGCGCCGGTAGCCGTCGACGCCCTGCTCGCGCTCTGTCGCCGCCATCGCCCATAGGATTATCCGTTCACCGCGGACGCCAGCATCACCTTCGGAGTCTCCTCGCGTCCCATCGGACGCCGCTGCGTGATGCCCAGCGCCAGCCGCACCTCAGTCCGTACCTGTGCCGCCAGCGTCGTGTGCACAGCAAGACGTTCGATCGCCGCCAAACGGTCCGCGCCCAGCACCTGTCCATCGAACATCAATCCCGCCGGACCCCGCGTCACAACGCCGCACTCCACGCCCCGGTCGATCAGTTCCGCCTCCGGCACTACACCGGTCCCGCCCTCAAAATCGAACTGAACTTCACCGCGCCGGCCCATCTGATTCTTCACCACGCGCATCCGCAACCGTTTGCGGGGATGAGTCCGCGATTCTTCGTGCAGGTCGGCCCGGAACGCCGCGTGCATCTTCAGCGACCAGCCACCGCAACTCGTCTCCTCGTAGCCGTAGCCGTGATACGCCCGCATCTGATTCAGAAACAGTACACACGCGGGACTGCCGACCAGCGCCCGCGCCAGCCGCCGCAGCCCGCTCGCCAGCATCTCGCTCTGCCCGAACGGCTCGGCCGCCCCGATCGCCGCCGACGCCTCCTCGGGAGGCATCAACGCCGCCAGCGAGTCGATCACGATCAGGTCCACCGACTGCGATGCCGCCAGTTTCTCTATCACCGTGAATGCCTGGTGCCCGTCATTGGTCCGCGCCAGGAGCAGCGCCTCGACCTCCACGCCCATCCGCGCCGCGTAGCCGGCATCGAAGCCGAACTCCGCGTCTACAAACGCGACGATCCCGCCGCTCCGCTGCACGGCCGCCACGGCCTGCAGCCCCAGCGTCGTCTTCCCGACGCCCGGCGGGCCAAACAATTCCAGCATGCGGCCCCGGGGCAGGCCGCCGACGCCGGTTGCGGCGTCGATCGACACCGAACCGGCCGGCACTACACCCGCGAGGTCGCGATGGCGCAGGCCGAATTGGCCCGCGCGCTCCAGCTCGGCTGCCTGCCGGCTGTCAAACCCGCCGCCGGAACTTTCATCCGGCGACGAGACCAGAGAGAGAAGTGAAGAAGCCATGAGCGATTCCAGTGTGCGCCTGTTCGCTCCAAATGTCGCCTCGGATTGTCCGGAGTTACCAGTGAACCGCTCTAAGCATTTTCCTTTAGACGTACTGGCTTCAGGTCCCCCATAAGCAGGTGGACGCACAGCAGCGCCAGCAGGTGAAACGCGCCAAACGTCAGGAAGATCGGCTTGTACCCGATGACCGGAATCAGGAAGCCCGGCAACAGCGTCGCGAAAATCGTGCCACCCAATCCGCCCGCGCATCCGCCGATGCCCGTCACGCTCGCCACCGCCGGGCGCGGAAACACGTCGGACACCGTCGTAAACTGGTTCGCCGACCAGCCCTGGTGCGCCGCCGTCGCCAGGCTCATCAAAAGAATCGCCACCTCCGGACTATCGAACAGCACCGCGGAAACGGCCAGCGGCATACACGCCGCGCAGATTCCCATCGCCAGCTTCCGCGCCTTTCCCACGTCGTATCCGCGCCGGATGAAGTACCCCGACAACCAGCCGCCGGCCACGCTGCCAAAGTCCGCCATGAGGTAAACAAACGGCAACACCCAGCCGACCTTCTTCATAT
>CAYMTH010000502.1:0-743 GCA_964393235.1 uncultured Solibacteraceae bacterium
GATCGCCGCGGCGTCTTCTTTGCCCCATTCGAGCATCCGCACATACATCGTCGGCACGCCGAAGAACACGGTCGGTTCGAATTCTTTCATCCATCCGGCCGCCTGGTCATGCGCGAAGCGTTCGGTGAGCCGCAGCAGGCAGCCTGAGGCGAGCCAGCAGTGGATGCCGTTCCCGAGCCCGTGCACGTGGAACAGCGGCAGGGTCAGCAGCATCCGGTCGGCGGCGGTGAACTGCCAGCAGGTCACCAGGTTCACGGCGTTGATGACGAAGTTGTGGTGCGTGAGCACCGCTCCCTTCGACGTACCCGTCGTGCCGGATGTGTACACGATGGCGGCCGGCGTGTCGCCGTCGGTGACGTCGATCCGGCGCATTGCCGGCTGTCCGGCCGCCTCTCGCGCCAGGTCTTCGACGAGCCAGACCGGCGTCGCGGTCTCGGGCACAAAGGCCGTCTGGGCGGCGCTGGTAATCAGCGCCACCGGCTCTGCATCGCTCAAGATATGCCGGACTTCCCGGTCTCGATACAGCACGTTGACCGGGACGAAGATCACACCCAGCCGCGTGGCGGCGAGGAACAGGTCGAGGAACTCGAGGCAATTGGCGAGGTAGACGCAGATATCGAGAAAGCGCGCGGCTTCCTTCGAGATGCTGCCCCACTTCACATAGTCCATGAAGCTCGGTGCACTCTTGCTGAACTTTCGAATCGAGAGCGTGGTGCCCTTGCGGGAGCACGGAGGCAGCACGG
>CAYMTH010000502.1:753-1292 GCA_964393235.1 uncultured Solibacteraceae bacterium
ACTCGAGGCAATTGGCGAGGTAGACGCAGATCCGGTCGCCGGCCTTACAGCCGCGCGCGGCGAGGAGGTTCGCCATGCGGGACGCCCGGTCGTCGATGTCGCCGAAGGTAAAGTGGATGCCGTCCCACTCCAAAGCCGGAGAGGCGCGGCGTCCGAGGAAGGACAGATCGAAAAGTGCGGGAAGGGTCAAGCCCTCCATTTTACTCCGCCCCGCCCCCACCCCTCACTTTTCCACACCTTTTCCACACTACCTGGAAGCCAGACTTTTCCGATATCGGATTTTCCCTGAACGTACTAAAACGAAACGGGCGCCATCGCACTCCGCAACCGGAGTGGAATAGCGCCCGAATGAGTACCGTCTACTTGGATTCCGGGGCCGACTTCGCCAGAAACCGCGCGATAAAGCCCGTGTCGATATCGCCCGACTGGAACTCCGGATCCTGCAAAATCCGCTGGTGCAGCGGAATCGACGTATGGATCCCCTCGACGACAAACATATCCAGCGCCCGCAGCGAACGGTCGATCGCCTCGGTTCGGTC
>CAYMTH010000502.1:1302-4422 GCA_964393235.1 uncultured Solibacteraceae bacterium
ATCAGCTTCGCCACCAGCGAGTCGTAGTAGGGCGGAATCACGCAGTCCGTATACGCCCACGTGTCCACCCGGACCCCGATGCCGCCCGGCAGGTTCAGCCCCGTAATCTTGCCCGGGCTCGGCGTGAACGTCACCGGGTTTTCCGCGTTGATACGGCACTCGATCGCGTGCCCGCGCATCGTCACCGGCTCGGTCAGGATGTCGGAGAGCTTCTCGCCCGCCGCAATCCGGATCTGCGCCTTCACGATGTCGATCCCGGTCACCAGCTCCGTCACCGGATGCTCTACCTGCACGCGCGCATTCACTTCGATGAAGTACAGACTGCCGTCCTCGTCCATCAGGAACTCGACGGTACCCGCGTTCGTGTACCCGACTTCCTTCATGGCCTTCTTCAGCAGGTCGCTGATCCGCTGCCGCATCTCCGGCGTCACGCGCGGGCTCGGCGACTCTTCGATCAGCTTCTGGTGCCGCCGCTGCACGGAGCACTCGCGTTCGCCCAGAATTTCCACGTTGCCGTAGTGGTCCGCCAGCACCTGGAACTCGATGTGCCGCGGCTTCCGGATGAACTTCTCCATGTACATGTCCGGGCACGAAAACGCCGCGCCGGCTTCGGCCTGCGCCTGCGCCAGCAGGTTCGGCAGCTCGGAGGGTTCGTTGACGACGCGCATGCCGCGCCCTCCCCCGCCCGCGCTCGCCTTCAGGATCACCGGATAGCCCACCTGCTCGGCCATCTCCAGCGCCTGCTCGGCCGATTCGATGATGCCCTTCGACCCCGGCAGGATCGGAATCCCCGCCTTCTGCATCGCCGACCGCGCGTGCTGCTTGAAACCCATCGCTTCGATCACCGGCGGCTTCGGGCCGATAAACGTGATCCCGCTCGCCTCGCAAACCTCCGCGAAGCCCGAGTTCTCGCTCAAAAAGCCGTAGCCGGGGTGAATGGCGTCGACATTGGAAATCTCCGCCGCGCTGATCACGCTCGGGATGTCGAGGTAGGACTTGGCGCTCTTCGCCGGACCGATGCAGATCGCCTCATCGGCAAAACGGACGTGCAGCGAATGCCGGTCGGCCTCGGAATAGACGGCGACCGTCCGGATCCCAAGCTCCTTGCACGCGCAGATGACGCGGAGCGCGATCTCGCCCCGGTTGGCGATGAGAATTTTTTTGAACATTTTAGTTGGGGCGGACAGTGAACAGCGTGGCGCCGTATTCCACCGGCTGCCCGTTCTCGACGAGCCGCGCCACGATCGTGCCGGACACTTCGCTCTCGATCTCGTTCATCAGCTTCATCGACTCGACGATGCAGAGCACCTGGCCCGGCTTCACCACGTCGCCGACGCCCACGAACGGCGGTGCGCCCGGCGAGGCCGAGGCGTAGAACGTGCCCACGATCGGCGACTTCACGGCGATGTTCTTATCGTCTTCCACCGGCGCGGCCGGCGGAGCCGGCGCGACGTGTACGGTCGGCTGCGACGCCGCCACATGGGCCGCCGGGGCCGCCACCGCGGCCGGAGCCGCGACGATGATCTCCTGCTGCTGTCCTCCGCGGACAATGCGTACGCGGTTTTCCCCGCGTTGGACTTCGAGTTCAGCCACGCCGGATTCGACGACGGCTTGAATCATCTCTTTGATTTCGGAAATGTTCATTGGGTGGTGTTAAAGAATAACCAGTTCTTTGGCGGTTGGAGTTAGGATAGCAACGCCGGTCGGCGTTGTGAGTACGGTGTCTTCGATGCGGACGCCCCCCGTGCCTTCGATGTACGCCCCGGGTTCGATGGTGATCGCCATGCCCGGTTCGAGTACGGTTGCGTCCCCCCGGCCCAGCCGGGGTCCTTCGTGGATTTCCAAGCCCAGGCCGTGGCCCGTGCTGTGCACGAATGCCTTGTCCAGCCCGTGCCGGGCCAGCACCCGCCGTGCCGCGGTATCCACCTCCCCGGCGGTGACACCGGGAGCGACCGCGTCCACCGCGGCCAGTTGGGCCTCCAGGACGGCTTGGTACAGTTTGCGCGTTTTTGCGCCGGGTTTGCCGAGGTGGACGCAGCGAGTCATGTCGCTGGCATAACCGCCTCGAAATGTGCCCATATCTATTAATAATAAACCATTCCCATCGATCCTGGCATCCCCGGGACGGGCATGAGGTAGGGCGGACTGCTTTTTGAACGCCACAATCGTGTCAAAAGCAGGCTTTTCGGCCCCCAAAACACGCATTTTGTACTCGATTTCGGCGGCAAAATCGCGCTCCTTCATGCCCGGACGGAAGCTCGCCAGCGCCGCTGCAAACGCCTGGGAGTTGATGTTCACCGACTCCCGAATCGCCTCTATCTCATTGATAGATTTGACCATCCGCCGCCGTTCGATCATCCCCCCGAGCGGCTCGAGCGGCAAATCTTGGAAACTTTGCCACGTCCGGTATCCTATCCTGTTGTTTTCAAAGCCGATCCGCCCCGCCTTCCGCGCCCGCGGCCCGCACTCTTCTTCGAGCGAGCGCTTCGCAATCTTCACCACCGCCCCGCTCGCCGCGGTTTCGGTTTCGGCCTGGATCGTGTAACGGGGGTCGGTATAGAGAAGGGCCTGCCGGCCGGTGACCAGGAGCAGGGCGTTCGAGCCGGTGAAGCCGGTCAGGTAGCGGATGTTGGGCAGGGAGGTGACCAGCGCGGCGTCGAGGTTCGACGCCGCGAGGTCTTTCCGGAGGAGGGCCAGGCGGGCCCGTTGGTCGCTAGGCGTTGACATCGAGGAGCAGTTTGCCGGTGGTTTTGCGGGCGGCGAGGTCTTCGTGGGCTTCGCGGACGGCCGAAAGCGGGTAAGTCTTGTGAATTTGCAGCTTCAGGTCGCCGGAGGCGATGCCGTTGAGGACGTCGGAGGCGCGCCAGTTGAGCTCTTCGCGGGTGGCGCAGTGATGGGCCAGGGTCGGGCGGGTGAGGAAGAGGGAGCCCTTCTGGTTCAGGAGCAAGGGTTCCACCGCTGGCACGGCGCCGGAGGCGTTGCCGTAGGTGACCATCATGCCGCGGGGGCGAAGGCAGTCGAGCGAACCCATGAAGGTCGACGCGCCGACCGAGTCGTAGACGACGTCAACCCCTTTGTTTTCTGTAATGCGGCGGGTTTCGGCCACCCAGTCCTGTTCGT
>CAYMTH010000503.1:0-4102 GCA_964393235.1 uncultured Solibacteraceae bacterium
GACGCCGTCACGGTAGGATTCGAGATCGGAGAAAGCGGCTTCGATCTCATCGAGGGGGCGGCGGTGGGTGACGACGGGGCCGAGGAGGGCGGGCCGTTCGATGAGCAGTTCGATGGCGAGCTCGGTCTCGTGGTTGGAGCGGCGCACGTTGAAGAGGGGGGCCTCTTTGCGGCGGAGTTCGTGGAAGTGGATGACCGGCATGGCTTCGGACGGGATGCCGGTGGCGACGACGCGGCCGCCGCGGGCGACGGCGATACAGGCGTGGTGCAGGGAGCCGTCGCGGGTGACGCAGTCGAGGACGGTTTCGACGCCGCGTTTGTTGGTGGCGGCGAGGATCTCTTTGGACGGGTCGGTTTGGGTGGGATCGATGAGGACGTCGGCGCCCATGGAGCGGGCGAGTTCGCGGCGGTGGGGGACGGGATCGACGGCGAAGACGCGGCGGACGCCGTGCATTTTGAGCATGGCGACGGTGAGGGATCCGATGGGGCCGCAGCCGAAGACGGCGGCGGAGACGCCGGGGGTGAGGTCGGCGAACTTGAGGGAGTGGAGGGCGACGGCGAGGGGTTCGAAGAGGGTGCCTTCGGCGAGGTCGACGCCGGGGGGGATGGGTACGAGGCAGTGGGCGGGGACGGAGACGATGTCGCGGAAGTAGCCGGGGTCGGGGCCGGCGGAGAGGAAGCGGATGTTATCGCAAAGGTTGTGGCGGCCGGAGCGGCACATGGGGCAGTGGTAGCAGTAGATGGCCGGTTCGAGGAAGGCGCGGTCGCCGGGCTGCCAGCCGGAGACCCCGGGGCCGGTGGCGAGGACGGTGCCGGTGGGCTCGTGGCCGAGGACCATGGGGAAGACCGATGGGGTATCGCCGACGGAGCCCTCCGAGAAGTTATGCAGGTCCGAGCCACAGATACCGCAGTAGTGGACTCGGACCTGGATTTCGCCGGGGCCGGGGGCGGCCGGGGCGGCTTCGGTGATGGCGAAGCGGTGTTGAGCGATGAGTTGAGCGGTGCGCACTTATTTTTTGAAGAGGTTTTCGAAGGCCTCGCGGGCGTTGTGGACCGTGCGGGACACAGGCGGGGAGGCGGGTACGGTGGCGGCGAGGGCGCGGGGCGGTTCGGCTGCCGGCCGGGCGGCTTCGCGGGCCACGGTGACGCGGGGGCCGAACAGGGCGCAGTCGTTGGGTTTATCCTTGGCGACGATGCGGACCTCGATCGGCTTGGCGCATTGGAAGTGCGCGGCGGAATCGAAATGGGCGCACTGTTTGCAGCAGTGAAGGCCGGCGTTGCACTTCGGGCAGGGTTGGGCGAAGTCGAAGCCGGCGGGGATGGTGTGGCCGCAATCGTAGCAGCGACTTGCGGTGACATTCTGGACCATGCGCGGCAGGCGCGGCGCGGTGATGTCCATGGGGTGGCGGGGGGGCGTAAAGCGTTCCCGCGGAGAGTGATTTCTTGGCTCGGCCGAGCTGTCCTGATAGCCCTTTTGTTGGTATTTGCGATCCCCGTCCATGTGAGAAGGCTCCTAGAGATGTATTTTCGGGAATGAACAGGCCCCTTCCAGGCTGGCCCATCGGCGGGGCAGCACCGGATTCGCGAACCGATGAATCGGGAAGGGAGACGAGGAAGAAGAGCGGCAGCCTGGGCGGAGGATTGGGAAGTTGCCCGGGAGGCTATCCACTTCATGTGTACCACATTTTCGCCAGGGCGAACGGGTAGGGAAAGTCCGCGCTGTCCGGCGGGTCCGGGTGGCAGGGACGCCGCGATGGGGGAGTGGGTCACTCCCTACTTTCACTGTACACGGGGAGGCAAGAAAAACGGCTCGGGAGGATGTGCGGGAGATGGGCTTAAGTGATTTGGGTTGATTGGGTTAGGGATTATTTTCGAGAGGTGTGACTGGCGTTTGGGCGGAACCGGATTCCGGGGGCCGGTGTCTGAGGGGAGATGTGGAAATGGGTGGCGGTGGTGGCGGTGACGACGGCGGTGGCGGCAATCGAGGCGCGCTACCGTTGGGAGGACTGGCTGGGGATGCACCGGTACGTTTCGACGCCGGTGTTTCTGCGGCCCGGCGCGACGGTGGCGACGTGGTGGCTGAACACGGAGATCGTGGCGGTGAACGGGCGGCCGGTGCGCGGGGCGGCGGATGTCTGGCGGACGATGGTGGGGGAGGAGGACCGGGCCCTGACGGTACAGGTCCGGCTGGCGGGAGGGCGGGTGAAAGAGGTGACACCCCTGCGCGGACATTGCACATGCGGGATTTCTTCCGACGCGACGATCCTCTGGGCCGCGATAGTGCCGGCGCTGACGCTGGCGGCGGCGGGGCTTGCGATGGTCTGGCTGTGGCCGGGGGAGCGGCGGGCGTGGATGCTGCTCGGTTTGTTTCTGGGGATCGGGCAGGCGGATCTGCTGCCGACCGATCTGGCCGACTTTCTGCACGGGGCCGAGCCAATGGCGTGGGACGACTGGATGCGCGTGCCGACGGTGGCCTACCGGGCGCTTCTGCGGATCGCCTGGCCGGGGTTCGCGCTGGCGGCGGCCGGGGTGGGACGGGCGTGGCCGTTGATGGCGTTGGGTGTTTTGCAGGCGGTGCTGATGGTGGGGTGGTCAGAGAACGCGGCGGCGACGGCGGGCCTGTGGGCGCTGCGGGATAACTTCGAGACGGAACTGGCGCTGGGCGCGCTGGCGCTGAGCACGGCGCGGGCGGGGTGGTGGTGGGCCGCCATGTGGGCGGGGACGGCGGTTTTGTTCTATCGCGTGGTTCCGGCCGAGGCGCGTTACTGGTGGGAGTCCTATTCAGACAACACCAGACGGCTGGCGTTCGGTATGCCCGGGTTTCGTTCGCGGCCGGAGTTTCTGGTGGCGGGGGCGGCGTTGGCGTTACTCGCCGCGGGTGGCCGGAGGGGGTGGCTGGTGGTGGTCGCCTGCCTGCCCGTGACCTACGTGACGGCGGCGAACGAGTTCATCATTTGGCACTGGGACTACGTGGGGGAGTGCGCGCTGGCGCTGGGTATGGCGGGCGCGGCGGTGCTGCTTAGAGACGCACACCGCGAGATTTCGCGCGATCGAGGGCGGTGAGGCCGTTGGCGTCCGGGAGGTTGGGATTGGCGCCGCGGGCGAGGAGCCAGCGGGCGGGGGAGAGACGGCCCCAGTGGACGAGGTGGTTGAGGAGGGGTTCGTTGTCGGCGGTGGCGAGGTCGGGGACGGCGCCGTGGTCCATGGCGAGCTGGGCGTAGGGTTCGAAGGGTTTGGCGCTCCAGGCGGCGACGGTGAGGGCGCGGTTGGGATTGGCGCCGTGGCGGAGGAGGAGGGCGAAGATGTCGAGGTTGTGCGCGTTGCCGGCGAGGTAGATGGGCGTGACTTTGTGGGTGCCGGCGAGGGCTTCGACATTGGGGTCGGCGCCGGCGTCGAGGAGGCGGGCGGCCACCTTGGTTTTGTTGGGCGCGGGGAGTCGGGAGCCGGCGACGTACTGGAGGGCGAACAGGCCGTAGCGATCGGGTTCGGTGGGGCTGTAGCGGCGCAGTTTGCCTTCGGCGGCGGGGAGGTAGGGGTCCTCCTTCACTTTGCGGGCGCGGAGGAGTTCGATGACGGCGACGGCGCCGGAGAAGGCGGCGAGCATCATGACGGAGGTTGGGGGGAAGCCGCCCTTGACGTGGGGGTCGGCGCCGGCGTCGAGGAGGGCTTCGATGCAGGCGAGGGCTTCGGGGGTGGGGAGGCAGAGGCGGTGGGCGCTGGGGCCGGTGAGGGTATGGAGCGGGGCGTAGTGGTGCCAGGTGGCGTTGGGGTCGGCGCCGTCAGCGAGGAGTTGGCGGATGCGGGGCAGATCGGCGGCGCCGGCGGCTTGGAAGAGAGGCTTTGCGGAGGGCATGTTCTTCGGACGGGAACTGATATATGGTAGCGGGGTATGAAGCGGAAAATCGTCGAACGGACGCGGCCGGATGTGCCGGAGACGGGTGCGGATCTGGATGCGGCGACCGTCGCACAGATGGGGGATCTGGCGGCCGGGTACGTGCAGGGCGGGGATTTGAGCGGGCGGAAGTTGGAGAAGATCGGCCTGACGTGCTGCATTGTGGAGGGGGTGACGCTGGCGGGGGCGACGGTGGGCTCGACGCGGCTGC
>CAYMTH010000503.1:4112-4419 GCA_964393235.1 uncultured Solibacteraceae bacterium
ATTTCTCGAACGCGCGGCTGCGGGGGATGGAGGCGAACCGGGTGGAGTTTGTCGACTGCCGGTTGACGGGCATGGTGGCGACCGAGTGCGAGTGGCGGGATGTACTGGTTGGCGGGTGCGAGGGGAAGTATGCGCAGTGGAACGACGGGTCATTGAAGGGGTGTGAGTTCCGGGATAGCTCGCTCGAGGAGGCGGATTTGCGGGGGGCGGATCTGGAGGGGGCGGTGTTCGGACGGACGTCGTTGCGGAACGCCGATATGACGGGGGCGCGGCTGATGGGGACCGACTTGCGGGGGGCGGAGACGGA
>CAYMTH010000504.1:0-4417 GCA_964393235.1 uncultured Solibacteraceae bacterium
AGAGGACCCAAACGCGTTCGAACGTCATGACGCCTTCCGGAACGGGGCGGCGAGGCGCCCGAGGAGATCAAAGCCGGCCGGGGTGATGCCGGGCAGGCGGAGGCGGCCGAAGAGGAACCATTCGGCAAGGAGGATGGCGGCGCCGAGGAGGGCGAGCCACTGCCAGAGGTCGTGGACCGGGGAGGAGGCGCCGGCGATGCGACCGAGGCCGCGGCGGACTCTGGCGGGGGCTTCCCAGGCGGTGTCGCCGACGTCGGGAAGGGTGAGCGAGTAGACGGTCTCGCGGGAGCCGGCGCGGACGCGGACGGTGCCGCGGGAGGCGGTGTAGAACTGAAGCGTGTTCTCGCTGATGGAGAACGGGAAGGGCTGCTGGTCCTCGCCGATGACCTGGATCGACTTGGGGTCGGTATTGGGGTCGAGCGCGACCTTGACGGTGCCGACGCTTTCGCCGTCGAGTTCCCAGCGGCGGAGGGCCTGCGGGGCCATCCATTCGAAGATATTGGCCATCAGGAGCGGCGCGGCGAGTTCGAAGCGGAAGGAGCCGATGCCGGGGTGGACGCCGAGGAAGACGGCGGGGGGATTGGCCTGCGCGGCGACGAGCGCGCCGCCGTCGGCTTCGGCGACGGTTTCAAAGCTCAAGCCGGGGTTGAAGAGGGTGGCGCCGTCGAGCTTGAGGTCGAGGTTGCGGATGCCGTTGGCGATGGGGTGGTCGGCGCGCCAGCGGGTGACTTTGGCGGCGACGCCGGACTTGGCGACAGGGACCGGGGAGCCGTCGGCGGGCGGCATGATGTAGAGGGCGGGGCGCGCGGGGCGGGCGTTGGGGCGGAAGCGGTCGAGGATGAGAATTTCAGCGTCGACGTCGGCTTTGTAGGCTTCCGGCGGGGCGAACTCGGCGGCGATGCGGGGGTTGGCCGCGAAGAGCGGGCGGAGGAGTTCGGGCTGGCGGGTGAAGACGGCGACGCGGACCTGTTTCTGTTCGGGGATTTCGAGCAGGGCGACGTTGTCTTCGGCGAGGCCGTCGCGGACTTGCAGGCGCGCTTCCATCCAGCCGGCGGCTTTGGTGCGGAACTCGTAGCGGGCGGTTTCCTCGGCGCCGGGGGCGACGGTGAAGCGGCTGGAGCCGATGGGGGCGTTGCCGAAGGTGACCATCAGGGGGACGGCCTCGGGGGCGCGGCCGTAGTTGCGGACGGCGACGAAGACTTCCCAGAGCTGGGTGTCGTTGGGCGAGCGGCGGAGGTGGAAACGGCGGATGCCGACGTTGCGATTGGGCACCTGGACGGGCAGGAGGCGAAGGGCCGGGGGGAGGGCGTTGTTGTCGGGCAGCGTGCCCTGGGTAGTGCGGCCGGCGCCGGCGAGGATGGTCTCCACAGCGGACTCGCCGTGCTGGCGCTGCAGGCGGGGGGCGAAGTCGAACGCGGCCTGGATGTTGAGGGCGGAGGAGCCGGGCTGGGACTGGACGATGGCGGCCTCGACGGCGGCGCGGTTGGTTTCAAAGACGGTGGCGGGCGTGGGGAGGGCGTCGGCGCGGACGAGCATGACGCGGTCCGAACTGGGGAGGGCGCGGAGCCAGCGGATGGAGAGGATCTTGGCTTCGTCGATGAGGCGGCGCTGCGCATCGGCCCTGGCGGCGGTCCAGGCGGAGGTATCGAGCAGCAGGACGTGGTCGCGGGAGGAGCGGTCGGGCGAGCCGAGGCGGAGCTGGGCGATGGCGGCGAGCAGGAGGCCCATGCCGATGATCTGGAGGAGCATCGACCAGGGCTGCTGGATGCGCTTGCGGTGCTTGGCTTCGGGCGGCTTTTCGCTCGGCTTCCAGAAGCGCATGGTGGCGACTTTGATCTTGCGGCGGGAGCGGTCGAGGAGGTAGAGCGCGAAAACGGCGCCGCTGACGGCGGCAAACAGCGCGGTGAACTCGGCGAGGCTGAGGTTGAAAAAGAACACCCGCTAGAGGCCTCCCTTCGCTTCGACGAACGAGCCGAAGATGGCCTGTTCAATGGGTGTGGAGGTGGACAGTCCGATGTAGCGGCCGCCCTTGCGCATGGCGAGTTCGCGGATGGAACGGGCGTAGTTATCGAAGGCTTCGACGTAGGCGGCGCGGGCCTCCTCGTCGAAGTTGATCTTGACGCTTTCGCCGGTCTCGGCGTCTTCGAGTTCGAGTTCGCCGTTGTGCGGGGGGCGGCGGTCGTCCTCGCCCCAGAGGTGGATGAGAAAGAGTTCGTGGCCGAAGTCGGCGAGGTACTGGACGGGCTTTTCGCAGTCGTGTTCGTCGAGGAAATCGGAGATGACGATGACGAGGCCGCGCTGGGGGTACTCGGCGATGAACTGGCGCATGGCGGCGGAGAAGTCGCTTTTGCCGCCGGGCTGGAGGGCTTCGATGAAGTCGACGACGGGGCGGAAGCGGTGGCGGCCGCCGCCGGCGGTGATGGGGTCGTGGAGGGTGGAATCGAAGGGTTGGAGGACGATGGTTTCCAGACGCACGAGGCCGACGTAGGTAAGCGAGGCGGCGAGTTTGCGGGCGTAGGAGAACTTGGGGGGCTCGCCGGTGGTCATCGACGAGGAGGTGTCGAGGAGGATGCGGACGGGGACGCGGGGCTCGACCTGGAAGAGCTTGAGGATGAGCTTTTCCAGGCGCATGTAGGCGCGCCAGTTGACCGCGCGGAGGTCGTCGCCCTGGTGGAAGCCGCGGTGGTCGAGAAACTCCTGGCCGGAGCCGGCGTAACGGGAGGCATTGTGTCCGCCCACGAGTCCGGGGAACGACTTCTGCCAGTGCAGCGTGAGCCGTTCTAGCCGTTCCAGGAACTTCTGGTCAATGAGCGGTTCCGGCATCAGGGGTCGTTACGCAGCGGTCGCCGGAACGGTGCGCAGGATCTCCTTGAGGACCGTGTCGGGAGTTTCCCCGTCGGCGTGGGCGTCGAAGTTCGGGATGATGCGATGGCGCAGGACGGAGGGGGCGACGGTCTGGACGTCGGCGATGCTCAGCTGCATGCGGCCATTCATGAGAGCGAGGACGCGGCCGCACTCGACGAGCGCCTGGGCACCGCGCGGGGAGGCGCCGTAGCGGATGTACTTGACGGCGCGGGGGTGGGCGTGGGGCGTCGTCGGCTGGGTGGACATCACGAGGCTGACGGCGTATTCGCGGATGTGCGGCGCGACGAGGACCTGGCGGGCGACGTGGCGGAGGCCGAGGATCTCTTCGCGGTCGACCACCTGATCGACCTCGATCTCCTCGCGATGCAGCGTGTATTCGACGATGCGGGCGAGTTCTTCGCGGGTCGGGTAGCCGACGAGGATCTTCATGAGGAACCGGTCGAGCTGGGCTTCGGGCAGCGGGTAGGTGCCTTCCATTTCGATCGGGTTCTGGGTGGCCATGACGAGGAAGGGGGACTCGAGTTCGTGCGTCGTGGTGCCGCTGGTGACGGTGCGTTCCTGCATGGCTTCGAGGAGCGCGGACTGCGTCTTCGGCGTGGCGCGGTTGATTTCGTCGGCGAGGACGAGGTTGGAGAAGATGGGGCCGGCCTGGAAGCGGAGGGACTTGGTGCCGGCGGCGTCGGTCTCCATGATCATGGAGCCGACGATGTCGCCGGGCATGAGGTCCGGGGTGAACTGGATGCGGGAGTAGCGAAGCCGGAGCACGCGGGAGAGCGTGCGGAGGAGGGTCGTCTTACCGAGGCCCGGCACGCCTTCGAGCAGCACGTGGCCGCCGGCGAGGAGACAGATGAGGACGCCATCGACCACGTCCTGCTGTCCGACGATCACCTTGGCGATTTCGGTTCGGATGCGGTTGAGTTTCCCCACCGCCTGTGCAATATCGGCTTCACTGAACACGTATACATTCTAAGACAGTCTGACGGCGGCGGCTGTGGAAAAGGGAAGCGGCGCGGAAAAATCCGCGCCGCTGGTTGTTTTGCTGAAACCGAAGGTGGATACTGCTGCCGTTCAGGTTCGGGCCGTAGACATCTGGCTGCCATATTCGCCGGCGATGTAGCCGACGATGTGAGCCATCTCCCGAAGCGCCTGGTGCGCCTTCGGAGAAGCGAAGCTACGCGTGACCGCGTACCACGCTCTCATGATCTGGTAGTCCAACATCAACATCCGGCACTCAAGCGATTGTCCGGTTTCCGCGACCGCGGGGCAGCAGTCGAGCAGGGATACCACGCGGTTCAAATCCCGGTCCAGCAGATCTTTCACGCGGTCCATCGCCTCCATCGACTCCACCCGGGCCAGGGTCTCATCGATCGTCCCGAAAGACAGATCGTTCTGGTTCGCCACCGCGAGCGCTTCATCCTCATTCCAGCGGGAATCGAGAATCAAAACGCAGGAATAACGAAACCAGTAGACGAACATCGCCACAGAGAGAATGATGATCACAACACTGGTAATCATTTAGGTTTCCGACCTACAGAGTCTTCACAACAAGACT
>CAYMTH010000505.1:0-4400 GCA_964393235.1 uncultured Solibacteraceae bacterium
GACGCGGCGCCGGCGGAGGCGGCGCGGCTCGCGCGGCGTTGCGGCGATATGGGGCTGAAGCCGGTGATGATGTTTTCGACGGTGCATCTGGAGGCCGCGAACGCGCTGGACGCGCACCGGCGCCGCATCGCGCAGGCGGCCGCGGCGGGCATTCCGTTCCTGCTCACGTTCGGCAAGACGGGCAAGGGGGAGTACGAGACGTTTGTCGCGAACCTGCGCGCGATGGCGGAGGAGGCGCGGAAGGCGCGGGTGATGATCGTCATCAAGCAGCATGGCGGGAACACGGCGACCGGCGCCGATTGCGCGCGGATCGTGCGCGAGGTTGCCTCCGACGCGGTCCGCGTCTGCTACGACGCCGGCAACGTGCTCGACTACGAGAACCACGATCCCATCGCGGACATCGCCACCTGCGTGGGCGATATTCGCGCGTTCGCGATCAAGGACCATCGCAACTTCCCGAAGGACGAGGACTGCGGGCCGGGGTTTGGCGAGATTGATCACTACAAGCTGCTGCGGCCCGTGATGCGCACCGGCCTCGAGATGCCGCTCGCGTTTGAGAACATCTTCGAGCCGCTGGTGCCGCGCCCGGCGACACCGGAGGGCGTGGACGCGCTGGCCCGCCGTTCGCGCGAATACATCGAGTCGGTGCTGCGCGGCCTCGCTTCAGTTATGTAAACGACTCTGATATAACCGGGGCATGGAACGCCGCACTTTTCTTGTTACTTCCGCCACGGCCGCGCAGGCCGCCTGGGCGCAATCGCCGAACGACCGCGTGGGCACCGCTGTCATCGGTACGGGCAATCGCGGGTCGTATCTGCTGCAGAGCGTGATCGCCCAGCCGAACGCAAAGGTCGCGGCGGTGTGCGACCTCAAGGCGGACCGGCTCGACAAGGCCGCCAGCGCCGCCGCCAAGGACAACCCCTTCACGACGAAGGAGTGGAAGAAAGTTCTGGAACGGAAGGACGTGGAAGCGGTCTATATCGCCACGCCTCCGCATTTGCACGCGGAGATGGCCGTGGCGGCGCTCGAGGCCGGCAAGCATGTTTACTGCGAGAAGCCGATCGGCGTTACGCCCGCGCACGTGAAGGCCGTCGTACGCGCGGCTAAGCGCAGCAAGAAGGTTTTTGTCGCCGGGCAGCAGCTGCGGTCCATGCTCCTGTTGCAGAACGCGGTGGGCAAGATCCACGAGGGCGTGCTGGGCGAGGTTTACATGATCAAGGCGCAGCGCCACGCCAATGCCGATCTGCCGCACGACGGCTCGTCGGGCGACTGGTATTTCGACGTTTCGAAATCGGGCGGCTACCTGATCGAACAGTCGGTGCATAACCTCGACCTCTGCAACTGGGTCATGAATTCCCATCCCGTTCGCGCCTGCGGCTTCGGCGGCAACATGCGCTACAAGGCCGACCCTCCCGGCCGCACGATTTACGACAACGGCAGCATGGTCTTCGAGTACGCCAACGGCGCCAAGATGAGCTTCACGCAGAACGTCTTCCACCCGCGCCAGATGCCGGGCGGCGGGCAGCTCGTTTACGTCCTCGGGGCCAAGGGCGGCTGCGACCTGATGTACTCCACCAACTTCTACCCGCACACCGAGCAGGGCCAGCAGGTCGACGTGAAGCCGCTCGCCGAGAAGGTGGAGGAGCCGCCGCACGCGCATACAAAGGCGTTCTACGACCTTATCGCGGGCAAGGGCAAGAACCCGGCCGATATCTCGATCGGCGCCGCGGCGGCGCTCACGGCGATTCTGGGCCACGAGGCGATGGCGAAGCAGCGCGTCGTCACATGGCAGGAACTCGGCGTCGAACTGTAACGTCTCCCGGTTGTGCGATTCCTTTTCCTCGGCCTGCTGGGCGCGCTGTGCGCCCAGGAGGTCACCTTCCGCGCGAACGTGCCGGTGGTGCAGGTGCCGGTCACGGTGAGCGGACCGCGCGGCATCGTTGACGGCCTGACCGCGGCCGACTTCGTCGTCACCGACAACGGCCGCCCCGTGCGTTTCCAACTCGATACCGCCGATACGGTCGACGCGCCGCTGGCGCTGGTCGTGGCTGTGCAGACGAACGATCTTTCGGCGTCGGCGCTGCTGAAGGTCCGCAAAGTCGGGTCGATGATCCAGCCGCTGATCACCGGCGAACGGGGCGCCGCCGCGGTGCTCGCCGTCAGTGACCGCGTCGCCGAGGTGCAACCCTTTACCGGTGACGCGGGCGAGATCACGCGGGCCTTCCAGCAGCTGAAGCCCACGCGCGCCCGCCGGGCCGTGCAACTCGATGCCGCCGCGCGCGCCATTGAACTGTTGCGTGCCCGGTCCGCCAATCACCGGCGCGTGCTGCTGCTGATCGGCGAGAGCAAGGACCGCGGCAGCGAGACGAAGCTCGACGATCTGCTGCGCGACCTGCAGCGGGAAAACATCCAGGTCTACTCGGCCACCTACTCCGTCACCCGCACGCAGTGGACCACGCGCGCCGCGGACCGTCCCCGCTCGAGCGGCGGAGAGAACGACATTCTCGCCGGCCTCACCGAACTCGTGCGGCTCGGCAAGGTGAATACGGCCGAGGCGCTGGCCGCGCATACGGGCGGCCGCAAGCTCGGCTTCGCCACGCTGAACACGCTCGAACAGATCGTCACGCGGTTCGGTGAGGAACTGCACGCGCAGTATCTGGTCAGCTTCTCGGCGAGCGCGCCGGAGGGCTTCCACGCGATCGGCGTCCGCCTGCGCGACCCCGCCAAACGCTCCGTCGCCGCCCGCCAGGGCTACTGGTCCGCCGCCGCTCCCTAGCCTTTGCTGCAACTCGGGAGCCTCCGGCGCAATCGATATACTGAAGAGATTAAGGAGTCTACAAGCTTGCGTTTTGCCCTCATCGCCACAGTTTTCGCGGCCATCTGGCTGGCCGGCTGCTCGCAGTCGGAGACCGTCCGGGCCGCCGTCCGTCCCACCGCGCAGCGCAAGCCCGCCCCCGATTTCGCGCTCAAGGACGCCGACGGCAAGGTGGTGAAGCTCTCCGACTACAAGGGCAAGGTGGTTCTGGTTAACTTCTGGGCCACCTGGTGCGGGCCCTGCAAGATCGAGATTCCGTGGTTCATCCAATTCGAACAGGAGTTCCGCGACCGCGGCTTCGCCGTGCTCGGTGTCTCGATGGACGAAGACGGCTGGTCCGCCGTCAAGCCCTACGTCGCCTCGAACAAGATCAACTACCGCATGGTCATCGGCGACGACATGACCGCGCAGAAGTACGGCGGCGTCGAATCGCTGCCCTCCTCGTTCCTCATTGACCGCGAGGGCCGCATCGCCGCGGTCCACATCGGCCTGGTCAGCAAGAAGGTTTATCAAGATGACATCGACCAACTGCTCGGCAAAGCGCCGGATCGCACCGCTTCTGTTCTTCCTGTTGCCCCTGCTGCTCCCGGCGCAAAATGACGTTCTGAAGGTCGCGCCCACCATGCAGGTGAGCGGCAAGCGCGGCCAGCCGTTGCAGATCAAAACCCAGCTCCAGCTCCAGGGCGGCTATCACCTCAATTCGCATAAGCCCGAGGATCCGTACCTGATCCCGCTGCGCCTCACCTGGGACGACAAGACCGTCGAAACCGTCTCCGTCGAGTTCCCCGAGCCGCGCAAGGAGTCCTACGCCTTCTCGCAGAAACCGCTCAGCGTCTTCACCGGCGACTTCGCCATCACCTCAACCGTGAAGCCCAAGGCCTCCGGCTTCACAGTCCTCACCGGCAAGCTGCGCTACCAGGCCTGCAACCACAACGCCTGTCTTCCGCCGAAGACCATCGACATCAAGATCGCCGCCGACTTCCGCTAGACCTTGCGCACGCTGCTCATCCGCCCCGGCGCCATCGGAGACTGCATCCGCCACTTCCCGGAGATGGAGGCGCTGCGCACGGACTACACCGAAGTCTGGATCTCCCGACCGCTGATCCCGCTGGTCCATTTCGCCGATCGTGTTCGCGCCATCGCCGACACAGGCCTTGACCTCGCCGGCCTGCCCGGCATGCCGCTGCCCGCCGCGCTCGGCAAGTTCGACCGCATCCACTCCTGGTACGGCACGGCGCGCGAGGAGTTCCGCGCCGCCGTCGCCCATCTGCCGTTCACCTTCCATCCCGCGCTGCCCACCGCGCCGCCGGCCGCCGTCCCGTGCATCCCCATCCGCGGCCCGCGCCACGGCGCCATCGTCATCCACCCCTTCTCGGGCGGCGCGAAGAAGAACTGGCCGCTCGATAGCTTTCGCGCCCTCGCCTCCCAGTTGCCAGATGTTCGCTGGACCGCCGGCCCGGAAGAGCCGCTGCCCGAAGCCACGCGGTTCGACGACCTCGGCAGCCTCGCCGCGTGGCTCTCCGGCGCACGGCTCTACATCGGCAACGACAGCGGCATCACGCACCTCGCCGCCGCCGTCGGCGTG
>CAYMTH010000506.1:0-4393 GCA_964393235.1 uncultured Solibacteraceae bacterium
GTCGGTGCCGTACTTCTCGGTCACCTCGAGCGGGTCGATCACGTTGCCCTTCGTTTTCGACATCTTCTGGCGTTCGGCGTCGCGCACCAGGCCGTGGATGTAGACCTGGCGGAACGGCACTTCGCCGGTGCACTCGAGGCCCATCACGATCATGCGGGCCACCCAGAAGAAGATGATGTCGAAGCCCGTGATGAGCAGCGACGTCGGGTAGTAGCGCTTCAGGTCCTCGGTCTGGTCCGGCCAGCCGAGCGTCGAAAACGGCCACAGGCGTCCTCGACGGCTTCGATGGCCGGCTTGGCCAGCGGTTCCATCTTCACGAACCACTGCTTGGAGACGAGCGGTTCGACAATGGTGCGGCAGCGCTGGCAGAGGCTGGCGGGCAGGTTGTGCGGCTTGGTGGCGACCAGCAGGCCGGCCGCTTCGAGATCGGCCAGCACCTTCTTGCGGGCTTCGAACCGGTCGAGCCCGGCGTAGGCCTCGCCGGCGGCCGCGGTCATCTTCGCCGTGTCGTCGATGACGCGCACGTGCGGCAGGTTGTGGCGCTTGCCGGCTTCGAAGTCGTTGGGGTCGTGGGCGGGGGTCACCTTCACGCAGCCGGTGCCGAACTGCGGGTCGGCCATGTCGTCGCAGATGATGGGGATTTCGCGGCCCACCAGCGGCAGGATGACGGTCTTGCCGTGCAGGTCGAGGTAGCGCTCGTCGGCCGCGTTGATAGCCACGGCGGTGTCGCCGAGCATCGTTTCCGGCCGCGTCGTCGCGACGGTGAGGAACCGGCCCGGCTGGTCCTTGACGGGGTAGTTGATCTCCCACAGGCTGCCGCTGGTTTCCTCGTGGTTCACCTCGAGGTCGGAGAGCGCGGTGCGGCAGCGCGGGCACCAGTTGACGATGTACTCGCCGCGGTAAATCAGCCCCTTTTCATAGAGGCGGACGAAGATCTCGCGCACCGCGCGCGACAGGCCCGGATCGAGCGTGAAGCGGTTGCGGGTCCAGTCGACCGAGTCGCCGATCTTGCGCATCTGGCGTTCGATGTTGCCGCCGTACTGCGCCTTCCACTCCCACACCTTTTCCTCGAACTTCTCGCGGCCGAGGTCGAAGCGGGAGATGCCGCTTTTGGCCAGTTCGCGTTCCACCACCATCTGCGTGGCGATGCCGGCGTGGTCGGTGCCGGGGATCCAGACCGTGTTGTCGCCGATCATCCGGTGGTAGCGGATGATCATGTCCATCTCGGTGTGGCCGATCATGTGCCCGATGTGGAGGGACCCCGTTACGTTGGGCGGGGGAATGGACAGGGAGAAGGGGCGGCCAGGCTGGGCAGGGTCGGCTTTGTAGATGCCGGAGGTCTCCCACCATTCGGCCCAGTGCGGTTCAAAACGCTGCGGCTCGTAGATTTTGTCGAGTTCCATGCGGGGAAACTTCCAGTTTAGCAACCGGGGCGGGGGCAGCGCCTTCCGAACAATTTCTCACGGGAATGTTTCCGCCCGATGGCGGTGGCGTGACGGGGTGGTTACCGCAGCGCGTCTTCGAGCGTGGTGGCGGTCAGGGGTTGATCGCCGAAGCGCGTCAAGGTCTCGTCCTCGGCGTCTTTGAGCCGCTGGACCGCCCATGCCGGGAGTTCGCCGAAACGCGACGTCAGCATACGCGTGATCAGCTTCCGTTCGATCTTCTCGGTGAGCCAGTGATAAAAATACGAATCCTCGATGATCTCTTCCGTCGTCATGCGCTCCAGCCTTTGCTCGAACACCTCTTTTTTACAGTAGCGAAGCCCGATTAACAGGGCCATCTGTTGCGCCCGCGCCCGGAATCCGCCGCTCCGGCACCCCGCCCGCCGTCAGCAGCAGTAGATAGCTCCGGCACGGCAGTTTGTACTTCGAAATGATCGCCCGCAGGTAATCCACCTGCCGGTCGAGCACCTCGCCCCGGTACCGCGACACCGCTTCGCAGGGAATCAGAAACTCCTCGGCTCCCTGCCGGCAGCGGTAGAGATGATCCACCCGCAGCGTGGTCACGTTCAACTCCCGGTCGAGCGGCCGGACTTCCATCTCGACGTCGAGCGGTATGCCGGCAAACGCCGCCATTGCCGCCCGCCAAAACTCTCAATCCCGCAGCGCCTTCCACTTCTTGTCGGGATCGAACCCGATCGCCCGCCCCCACATCGGCTCGTAGAACCGCTGTAACTCCGCCCGCTTTTCCGTATCGTCCGGCACGGCGGTAAAGTCATTGAAGTCGTCGCCGATAAGTAACAGCACGCGGAACTTATCCGCCACGGCCCGTCTGCGGTCTGCCTTATTACTCGTCGAAGTTCGGCAATGTAACCGCTCGGCCGCCACCGGCACGCGCAGCGTCCGCAGCACGGCCATGGTCGGGTCTTCCGGGTCGGCCGGGTTGCAGTAGCGATTGGTGATGTAGTGCGGCGCCACGCCCTTCAGCACCGTCTCATCCAGATCCAGAATCACCGCCGGCGGCAGTGCGCGGAAGTCATTGGTCTGCTCGTAGGCAGCCGTCCAGTGCGGGTCGGCCAGCGCCGCCGTCAGCGCCAGCCCGGCCGCTCGGTAGGTCTGGGTTGTCAGGGCCGCATACTCGGCCGACCGCTGAATCCACAGCGTCGAGTGCAGGTTCTGGTCCACCCGCTGCGCGCCCAGCGGCGCCAGCAGGCAAAGGAAGAGGAAAGCGCGAAGCATACGCGGGCAGGATACCAAAAAGAACGGCGGAGACCCGCGGGCCTCCGCCGTCGCCATCGCTACGAAAAGGTTAGATCTTCTTCGCCGGCCCCTTCGTCGCACCCTGCATCATTTTTTCCATCTCGGCCACGGGCAGCGAAATCGTCAGCCGGGTCGTCTTCGCGTCGGTGGTCAGTTTCATCGCGTCGAGCGCCGTCGCCAGCCCCTTTACTTCCGGCTTGTCCCGGTTCATCTGCACCATCGTCGCCAGGAACCGCACGATGTCGGCCATCGACGTCGCGTCCTTATCCGTCCGCGACACCGTCTCCGCCGTCAGGTCCATCGTCGCCGCGCCGAAGCGGATGCCCATCGCCGCCTGCTCGATGCCCTTGAAGGCGTCGCCGCTCATCATCCCCGGCGCCGGCCCGGCCGCCGCTCCGCCCGGAATCGCGTTCGACAACTCCGCCACCGGAATCGACGTCACCATCCAGATGTCGTTCGCCTGGCTCATGCTCCGCACCTTCGCCAGCGTCTCCGCCGTCATCGCCGCGCCACGGGCGCTACGCCGCTGCACCGCCGCCCGCACGACGTTCTTGTTGCCGGCCACCGCCGTCGACCCGTCGAGGAACGCGAAACCCATCTCTTCCTTCCCGTCGACCTTCGTGTACACATCGACGCCGTTCAGGCTCTCCACCGGCGCCAGGCCCGTCGTCTTCAGAAAGCCGTTAATCCGGCCCATGTCGAAGGTACCGCGCACGACGATCAGCGCCGGCGGGTTCTTCGTGTTGGCGTCCGGCGTCGCGATGACGATCTCGCGCAGGTCGCGCCGCGGGTCGAAGCCCGTCATCGCCGCGAACTTGCTCAGGTCGTCGGCGCCCTTGGCGTCGATCTGTTCCATGATCTTCCGGCCGACGAAAGAGTCGCGGGCGCGCTCGACGTCGATGCCGGCCACCATCCGCGCCTCCGGCATCAACAGGTTCAAAAGCGCCGCATCGGCGGCAAAGGCCGCGGAGGCGGAAAGCAGTATAGCGAGTAAAGCGGGCTGGAAGCGCATGGGGTGTTGGGAACTCCTTCGTTTGGTAGAACGCTTCGGGGAAGGGAAGTGTTCCAAACTTCTATGCGTATTTTTCAGTCCTTTGGAATCGGAACTTGTTCGGTAATTTCGATTCCGTAGCCTTCCAGGCCGAGAACCTTACGCGGATTGTTGGTCAAAAGCCGGATCCGCCGCAGCCCGAGGTCGGCCAGAATCTGCGATCCGATCCCCGCCTCGTGCATCACCTGCGTCCCGTCGGCCGTCGCGATCACCTGCGGCCCGCGCGTCCGCGGCAGGATCTTCGTCGACCCGTCCGCCTGCGGCTCGTACCGCACCCCGTCCGAGTTCTGATGCAGATACACCAGCACCCCGACCCCCTCCTTCGCGATCGCCGCCAGCGACCGGTCCACCAGCTCCGCCCCGTCATGGTCAATCGACCCGAACAGGTTCCCGTAGGCGCAGTGTGCATGCACCCGCACCAGAACGTTCTTCGTGTGCTCGACGTCGCCCATCACCAGCGCCGAATGGATCAGCGGTTGAATCGGCGAATGGTAGGTGATCAGCCGGAACTCGCCATGCCGCGTCCGGATTGTCCCCTCGCCCTTCCGCAGCAGGAACCGCTCGTGCTGCAGCCGGTAGCGGATCAATTGCGCCACCGAGATCATCTTGACCCCGTGCCGCGCCGCGCACTCCTGCACCTCCC
>CAYMTH010000507.1:0-4381 GCA_964393235.1 uncultured Solibacteraceae bacterium
CGAAGCCTCCACGATGTCTATCCCCGAGGTAGCCGTCCTGCTCGGCGATACCGCCCTCGAAGTCCTCTACGCCGGCGTCGCGCCCGGCCTCATCACCGGAATCGTCCAGATCAACGCGCGCCTCCCCGAAGGCGTGCCGGTCGGAAAGGCCGTCCCGCTCACCGTCAAAGTCGGCACCGTCACCAGCCCGGCGGGCGTCACCCTAAACGTCAAGTAGGCGACGCCCTGCCGGACCGCAACTCAGTACGCGGGCTCGAACGGCCAGTTCGCCGTCGTCGTGTACCCGCCGTCGACCGCCAGCACCTGCCCGGTGACGTAATCGGAAGCCGGGCTGGCCAGAAACACCGCCGCGCCCGCCAGGTCCGCCGGCGTACCCATCCGCGGATTCGCCTGCGCGCCCTGCAGCCAGTCGTGCATGTGCTTGGGCTGCCACATGTCTTTGTTCAGGTCGGTCAGAATGAAGCCCGGCGCAATGCAGTTCACCTGGATGTTGTACTTGCCCCATTCGGCCGCCTGCACGCGCGTCAACCCGGCGATGCCCGCCTTGCTGATGGCGTACACACTCAGGAACGGAATCCCAAGCAGCGACATCAGGCTGCCGATATGGATGATCTTGCCGCCCTTGCCGGCCTCCACCATCCCGCCGCCGATATGCTGGCACAACTCGAAGATCCCGTGCAGGTTCGTGTCCAGGATCCGGTTGTACTCTTCCTTCGTGTAATCCTGCATCCGCCGCCGCACGTTCGTCCCGGCCACGTTGATCAGAATGTCGGTCTTGCCCCGGAACTCCGCCGCAAAGGCCTGAATCGATTCCGAGCTCGTCATATCCACCGAGCGCGAATCCGCGCTATAGCCCTGCGCCCTCAGCGCCGCGACCTCCTCGGCCAGCTTATCCGCCGACCGCGCCGCCAGCACCGTATGCGCGCCCGCCGCCGCGATCTCCTTCGCGATGGCAAGCCCGATGCCGCGGCTCGCGCCAACGACCAGGGCCGTTTTGCCCTTCAAGGAAAAAAGAGTTTCAAGAGACATGTTGTGACCGGTAATGAGAAGTGGTTTTGATCACGAGCAACGCGCCGATATACAGGGCTCCGCCCAGCAGCAGCGTCTCGCGCAAGCCTAGATATATCGCAAAGAAGATCGCGCCCGCCGAACCCAGCACGCTCGACGCCGCGTTCAGCGACCACGCCCAACGCACGCTCGGCTTATGGAACGCCTCCAGCCGCGCCAGCCCCTGCGGGAACGGCATGCCCATGCAGAACCCCGCCGGCGCGATCAGCAGTACCGTCAGCAGCATCTTCACCGCCAGCGGCAGCCCCACCAGCGCCGTCGTAATCGGCGCCGCCGTGAACGCCAGCATGCCCACCAGCACCGCCACCAGCGTCAGCGCCCGCATCAGCTTCCCGTCGTCCGAGCCGATATAGCGGCCGCTCAGGTACGAACCCAGCCCGCTTGAAACCAGCATCGAGAAGACGATCACCGTCAGCGCGTACGTCGGGTGCCCCAGGAACAGGACGAACTTCTGAATCAGCGCCACCTGGATCAGGATGTAGCCCACCCCGATGCACAGGAAGTACATCAGGAACTGCAGCACGCCCTTCTCCCGCGGCAACCGCGTGCCCAGCACCAGCGGCGGCATCGCCAGGATGATGATCGTCGCCAGCAGGCTCACGCCCACCAGCGAAAACAGCATCGGTACCGCGCGGTTGATCTTGTAATCGGCCGAGTCCTTGTTCATCGACGTCACGAAGTTCCACAGGTCCCGCGGCTGCACGGTGTAGAAGAAGAACGGCCGGTTGTCGCTCACCGCCGTCACGTCGAACGGATAGCCGGCCAGCCACTGGTCGAGGTTCGTCGAAAGCAGCGCCTGCCCGAACGGCGTCCCGTCGCCGTCGCCCGGCAGGTAGACTTTCTGGAACTTCGACTTCGCGATGATCTCCTCGGCCCGCTTCACGTCGGCGTCCGTAAACGGCTTCCGGCTCATCAGAACCGTGTCCCGCGCGCCCCAGCCTTCCAGGTCTTTCTTCGATCCCTCGCGGATCACCATCACGTGCCGCGCCGGGTTCGTTTCGCCCAGCCGCGCCAGCGCCTCGCGCGCCAGAATCAGCAGCCGCACCGACTCCCGCGGCGGCTCGAAGCCCCACCGCGTGATCGCCAGCACGCCGTCGTCGTTCAAATGGCTCAGGTAGTCGTGAAACGCATCGGTCGTGTACAGGTTGTTCTCGGAAAGCGCGAACGCGCCCGCCGCCGTCGACGCCCACGTGTCCACCAGCGTCGCCTGCAGCACGCTGTATTTTTCCTCGCTGCGCCGCACGAAGCTCCGCCCGTCTTCCTCGAAAATCCGGATCCCCGGCCGCCGGTACAGGTTCCGGCTGATCCAGGAAAACTCCCCGCGCATAATCGTCGACGCGATGATCGGGTTGATCTCGACGCCCGTGATGTCCTTGGAACCGGCCGCGATCGCGCGCGCCACGTCCCAGCCGCCGCCCGGCCCGATGATCAGCGTCTTCGCCCCCGGCCGCATCAGGTACGGGAACGCCGGGCCCTGCTCGGTCAGGTCGCGCATCTGCTCCGGCTTCAGGTTGTCGACGTCGAAGTCCATGATGCCGGTCGAAGCATCGGCGTCGATCACGATCTGCGTCTGCCCGCTCTGCTTTTCCTTCGCCACCGCGATCCGCGAGAACGTGTTCCAGCGGACGAAAATCTCGTTATCGAGCGCCTGCCCCTTCGCGTAGTGCACGTCGATCCAGTGCTTCTTCGCGTTGAACACGATCAGCACCGTCAGCACCAGCGCCAGCGCCACCGAAGCCGCCCGCAGCGGCTGATGCCCGTCCAGGTTGTACCAGATCGCCGCGCCTACCGCGAACAGCACCGCCGCCGCGATCACCGTATTCGGCCCGCCGAAGTTGTTCAGCAGCGGGATCAGCAACAGACAGCCGCCCGCCGCGCCCAGCAGGTCGAAGAAGTACACCCGGTCGATGCGCTGGATCGTCTCCGAAATCGCCAGCGAGACGATCGCGCCCGCCAGGAAAAACGGCAGCGCACTGAAGAAATACACCGCCGCCAGAGTGACGTTCGTCAATTCTTGCCCGCGGGTCAGCAAAAAGATCACGCTGATCAGCGGCATCACCGCGTTCACCAGCGACAGCCGGCCCAGCTTCTTGAACAGCGTGCCCGGCTGCGCCGCCACGACGTAGGAAAACACGCCGCCGGCACCCAAGCCGAACAGCGCGATCGAAATCGCCAGGAACGCGAAATGGTAGTAGAAGACGACCGAAAAGATGCGGGTCATCGCCAGCTCGAGCAGCAGCGTCGCCATCGTCGTGAAGGCGACGCCCATGTAGACTTGCGGCCAGCTGGTCGTTACGGAATCGGGAGAAGACGTAATGCGGGACAAGTAACTATGGTAAATGATGCGGCTACATCATCGCCGTTGGCGGTGCCGGTTCGTCCGGCCGCCCGGCGTTCGCCACCGGGGTGTAGATCATGTTCGCCGCCATCAGCCCCAGCACGCCCAGGCCCACGTAGTAGCTCGGTTCGTGGAAAAACTCCGGCAGCGGAATCTCCAGCAGCGCGAACGAGGCGACCACCAGGCCCATCAGACCCTCGCCCGCAATCATCCCCGACGAGATCAGCACGCCGATGTTCTCGCTCCGCGCCCGCTGCGCTTCGTTGTGCCCCTTCCGCGCCGCGATGCTGTCTGCGATCCAACGGAACACGCCGCCGACGAAAATCGAAAACGTGGTCGCAAACGGCAGGTACATGCCGACGCTCACCAGCATCGGGCTCTTCACCTGCATCATGATCATCCCGATGCCCATGAAGATGCCCATGATCACCAGCGGCCACGCCATCTCGCCGCCCACGATCCCTTCCGCGATCAGCGCCATCAACCCCGACTGCGGCGCCGGCAGCTTCGCGTCGCCGAAGCCGATGCCGCCCTGCTTGATGTTCGCCTGGTGCAGCAGCATCAGCGGGAAGAACATCACCACCTCCGAAACCACCACCGCCAGCAGTTCCACCACCTGAATCGTCCGCGGCGTGCCGCCCAGGATGTAGCCGACCTTGAAGTCCTGCAGCAGCTCGCCCGCCACCGCCGCCGACACGCATCCGACCGCCGCCACCGCCAGCACCACCGCCACGCCCGACGGCCCGCCCACGCCCAGCGACACCATCAGCAACGCCGCGATCAGCAGCGTCGAAAGCGTCAACCCGCTCACCGGGTTGTTCGACGAGCCGATCATGCCGACCAGCGATCCCGAAACGGTCGAGAAGAAGAAGCCCGTAATCAGCATCACCACCGCCGCCACCGCCGCGATCCAGACTTCCCCGGCGAAGTAGTAGTACACCGCGATCATCGCCAGGAACGTCAGCCCGATCAGCC
>CAYMTH010000508.1:0-4371 GCA_964393235.1 uncultured Solibacteraceae bacterium
CGTTGCGGGCCGCTTCGTTGACCGTGAGGGTGCGGTAGCGGTTGGCGCGGACGTTACCGCGGACGGCCTGACCGGTCAGGTCGAGGGCGCGTACGGTGATGGGCAGACCGGTGCGGGCGGCCACGGAGTAGTTGGCGTTCCAGCCACCGAGGATAAGGTCAGCCGCCTTGGACATGCCGGTGCCGAACTTCTTGCCCTTGCCGACGGGGACGAACCAGGAGCCGGCGATGGTGAAGTTCTGGCGGACATCGAAGAAGGACGGGCCGCGGTTGCCACGGCGGTCGTAGGCGTTCTGCCAGTAGGCGCCTTCGCCGGAAGACAAGGGCGAGCCGTAGTAGCCGAGGTTATCGGTGAGGGTCTTGCCGAGGGTGTAGGAGGCCAGGAAGTCGAAGCTCTGGGCGAACTTGCGGCGGCCGACGACCTGCAGCGAGTGGTAGTCCATGGTGGCGGACGACTCGGTGCGGGCGATGTTGCCGAGGTTCGGGAGCCTGTTGATCAGGGGCCGGCGGAGGTTGAGGTTGGTCCAGGTGGAGAAGGGGCCGACGCCGGGGAGGGGCTGATTGGCCTCAACCGGGGCGACGAGGTGGGTACCCTTCTGGCCGACGTAGCCAGCCTGGAAGGAGGTGGCGTTGTCGAACTGGTACTCCGCGGTGAAGTTGATCTGGCTGGTGGTCTGGGGCCGGAGGTTGAGGTCCCAGGCGCGGCCCTGGAGCTGCGGCGTGGTGACGCCGGCAGGGCGGGGCATATCCAGCGCGATGTTGGCCGTCACGACGTCGGAGAAGCCGGTGCGGATGGACCCGGGGGTACGCTGGTCATACGAGAAGTCGGTTTCGACGAAGAAGGGCGGGTTGAGCGGGAGGCGGAGGTTGGCGCCGGTGCCTTCCATGAAGGACTGGTAGGCGTAGCCGCCGCGGACGACGAGCTTGTTGTTGAAGCCGTCGGGGGTCCAGGCGAAGCCGATGCGCGGCATGAACTGCTTCCGGTAGGGCTTGTAGAGGGCGCGGCCGTATTCGCCGCCGACCCGAACGAGTTCACCGGTGAAGGTGTTCACGTTGATCTGGCGGTCGTCCTTTTCGTAGATCGGCTGCATGTATTCCCAGCGCATGCCGATGTTGCGGGCGACCTTGTAGTCGTCCTGGATGAAGAGGGCGTTTCTCCAGTAGCGGTGACCCCAGGGATCGGTGACGGCGCCGCGGCCCTTGCCGTTGAGCGAGTCGGTGAGGAAGTCGGCAAAGTCGAGGCCGGTGTAGACGCCGGTGTAGCGGAAGATGCCGAGGGCGCCGTTGTTACCGGCGTAGTAGCGGTCCTGGTTGTACTTCATCAACTGGGTACCCATCTTGAGGAGGTGCTTGCCCTTCTGCCAGGTGAGGTTGTCGTAGATGATGTACTTGGTGTCGGTGGTGTTGGAGATGGAGGCGCCGGAGCCGATGCCGGAGAGGCCGGAACCAAGGCCGATGGAGGAGAGGCCGGGGATGGGCTGGCCGCCGGGGATGCCGAACTTCTGGTTGCCGTCGGCGCCGAGCTGACCGGACCAGTCGACGGCGATGTCGTCGATCTTGATCTGGGAGTAGGAGAAGCGGGCCTCGTTCACGATGGAAGAGGAGACGGTGCGGTTCCAGTTGGCGACCCAGGAGGTGGTGGGGCCTTGCTGACCGGAGGTCAGGAAGACCGGCAGGGCGGCGCGGGAGCCGAGCGACTCGAAGCGGCCGATGGACCAGCGGAACATCAGGGAGTCTTTGTCGGTGGCGCGGTAGTCGATCTTGGCGTCGGCCTGGTGGTTGTTCTGCTTCGAGGCCGAACCGGAGGCGTAGTTACCACCCACGCCGAGGGGGCCGGTGCCGGCCTGGGTCGGGAGGGGGTAGAGCGACGGGTTCGAGAAGAGGAAGCGGGCCACGGGGCTGAAGCGGGAGACCGGGATCTGCTTGTTGGCGAAGGGCTGGCCGTTGGTAGGGTCGATGATGGCGCTACCGGGGTTATTGGTGGGGATCTGGCTCAGATCGCCGTTGCGCCAGGCCTGCGGGGCGACGGAGGCGGAAGCCGGGCCATCGGCGCGCTGCAGGGTGCCTTCGTAGTCGACAAAGAAGAAGAGCTTGTTCTTCTTGATGGGGCCGCCGAAGGTGCCGCCGAAGATGTTGCGCTTGAAGCCGGTGCGGGTGGCGGTGTTGACGTTGCGGTTGCGGAAGAAGCCGTTGGCGTTCAGGACGTTGTTCTGGAGGAACTCGAAGATGTTGCCCTTGTACTGATTGGTGCCGGACTTGATCTGCATCATGACCGTGGCGCCGCCGGAGTTGCCGTAGTCGGCCGCGGCGTTGCCGGTGAGGACCTTGACTTCTTCGAGAGCGTCCACGTTGGGCGAATAGCCGACGCGGTTGTCGATGGAGTCATTGACGTCGACGCCGTCGAGCATGAAGTTGTTGGTCTGCTCGCGGTTACCGTTGACGTAGGGGCGGGCGCCGAAGCGGGAGTTCATGCCTTCCGGGTTGGGGGAGACGGCGCCGGGGATGAGGAGGGTGAGGGAGACGAAGTTGCGTCCCTTGAGGGGGAGTTCGGTGAGCTGCTTGGACTGCAGGGACTCGCCGGTCTGCGTGGTTTCGGTCTGGAGGACGGGAGCGGCGGCGGTAATTTCGACCGTCTGAGTGGCTTCACCGACCTCGAGCTTCATGTCGACGCGGGCAACCTGATTGCCCTGGAGGCCGAAGGGGCCGGCGGTCGCTTTCTTGAAGCCCTTGACCTCGGCAACGAGGCTATAGCTGCCGATGGGGAGGAACAGGAGGTTGTAGACACCGGCGTCGTTGGACTGCGCGGAGTACGTCACGTTTGTGCCGGAGTTGGTTGCGGTGACTTTGGCGTTGGGAATAACGGCGCCGGAGGGATCGGTCAGCGTTCCGGTGAACGCGCCGGTGATGGTCTGCGCGGAGGCCGAAGCGGCGGCCGCGGCGCAGAGAAGGATCATAAGATATGGTTTTCTCATAGGTAAAGAAACACCTGTGCACCTTTATTCTAGGAGGGGAGGGGGATGCACTTCAAGCCGTATCTTATTGATTTTAATGGAGTTAATATACTGCTTTTGGGAGTTTGGTCTATGAAAAAACGGAACTGTAACGAAACAAAGGGGATACGGATTTCGGAATGTGGGAGGGGCGGGCGAAAAAATGGGGACACTCGCGGCAGGCACCATTTTGTTGGACGGGAGTGAGGGTGTACACGGTTGGGGGCCGGGCGTATACTGCGGGCGTGAAACGAAGAATCGCGGTCGCGTTGCTGACTCTGGTGGCGGTGTGGGCTGTGGAGCCGGGGGAGGTGGAGCGGCGGCTGCGGGCGATGGGGGGCGGCCATCCGCGGCTGTATCTGCGGGCGGGGGAGGAGCGGGCGCTGGCGGAGAAGATGGACGCCGACGCGTGGCGGCGCGGGGTGCGGGACGGCCTGTTGCGGCGTGCCGAGCGGATGCTGGGGGAGCGGCCGGTGGAGCGGGTGATGACGGGGCGGCGGCTGCTGCACGTTTCGCGGGAGGCGCTGGGGCGGGTGCTGCATTGGGGGCTGGCGTGGCGGCTGACCGAGGACGGGAAGTACGCCGAGCGGGCGCGGGCGGAGATGCTGGCGATGGCGGGGTTCACGGACTGGAATCCTTCGCACTTTCTGGACGTGGCGGAGATGACGGCGGCGATGGGTATCGGGTATGACTGGTTTTACGGGGCCATGCAGGAGGGGGACCGGGAAGTTATCCGGCGGGCGATCGTCGAGAAGGGGCTGCGGCCGGGGTTCGTGACCGACCACTGGACGCGCGCGAAACATAACTGGAACCAGGTATGTAACGGCGGGCTGTTGATCGGCGCGCTGGCGGTGGCCGAGCACGAGCCGGAACTGGCGGCGCGGGTGGTGGCGCGGGCGGTGAATACAGTGCCGCTGGCGATGGGAGAGTATGCGCCGGATGGGGCGTATCCGGAGGGGGCCTCGTACTGGGGATACGGTACGACTTACAACGTGATGTTAATCGCCGCGCTGGAATCGGCGCTGGGGACGGATTACGGATTGAAGGCGTCGCCGGGGTTTTTGCGGACGGCCGATTACTGGCTGCACGTGTTCGGGCCGACGGGATTGCCGTTCTCCTATTCCGACGCGGGGACGGGGGGGGCGGGGCTGACGGCGGCGCAGTTCTGGTTCGCGGCGGCGCGGGGGGACTCGTATTTGCTGCACGGGGAGTGGGCGAAGGGCGAGGCGGTGCTGGACGGGGACCGGGTGGGGCCGTTGCTGCCGGTCTGGCTGGGGGCGGGGACGGGGGCGCCGGAGCGGCCGCGGGCGCTGAGCTGGACGGGGCGGGGGGAGACGCCGGTGGCGGTTCACCGGTCGGGATGGGACGGGGAGGCGGCGTAT
>CAYMTH010000509.1:0-4361 GCA_964393235.1 uncultured Solibacteraceae bacterium
GAAAGATGACGCCGGTGGCGCCGAAGGCTTCGGCGGAGCGGGCGATGGCGCCGGCGTTGCCGGGGTCCTGGAGGCCGTCGAGGGCGACGGCGAGGGTGTGGCCGGCGAGGGTTTGGGCGAGGGGGGACTCTTCGACGGGGAGGAGGGTGAGGACGCCCTGGCTGTTTTCGACGGAGGAGATTTGGTGGAAGACGGTTTCGTCGACGAGGTGGAGGGCCGGCTCGTTTTCGAGGCGGGCGGCGGCTTTGGGGGTGGCGAGGATGGCGTGGATGGGGAGGTTGGCGCGGCGGGCTTCGGAGAGGAGGTGGAAGCCTTCGGCGACGGCGAGGCCGTCGGGGGTGCGGGCGCCGGCGTGGACGGCCTTGCGAACGGATTTGAGCAGGAGGTGGTGAACGCCGAGCATTCTTATAGACTGTTAAGCATAGCGCGGCGACGGGACAGATACGGAATTCTACGCGGGCTGGCGATGGCCGGGGCGTTGGCCGGGCTGGGGTATTTGGGGTTGGTGTCGATGCGGATCCGGGCGCAGTCGACGGTGGACGAGGCGCGGGAGGCGGACGTGATCGTGGTGATGGGGGCGGCGGAGTACCGGGGGAAGCCGTCGCCGGTGCTGAAGGCGCGGCTGGACCATGCGTACGGGCTGTTTGAGAAGAAGCTGGCGCCGCGGATTCTGACGACGGGCGGGGCGGGGGGCGACCCGGTGTTTACCGAGGGGACGGTGGGGAGGAATTATCTGATCGGGAAGGGGGTGCCGAGCGAGGCGATTATTTTGGAAGCCGAGGGGGAGACGACGGTTCATTCGACGGTGGCGGTGGCGGAGATTATGACGCGGATGGGGCTGCGGAGCTGCATTCTGGTGAGCGACGGGTACCATATCTTCCGGGCGAAGAAGATACTGGAGTCGCGGGGGATGCGGGTGTACGGGTCACCGCGGGCGATCAAGGCGGAAGCGGGCTGGAAGGACTGGTGGTTGTACGCGCGGCAGGCGGTGGGGTATGCGCTGTGGCGGGCGGGAGTGCCGATTTAGCGGGGCGTAAGACGTCCGCAATAAATAGGGACACTCGCGGCAGGCACCATTTTTTAGAGGCGGAAGAGGGCGCGGAGGCGCTTGGTCTGGACGCGGCTGACGGGGACTTCGGTACCGCGTTTGTCATCCATGCGGAGCTGGAAGCTGGACTTGAACCAGGGGATCACTTCGCGGATGCGGTTGATGTTCACCAGCCAGGAACGGTGCACGCGCCAGAACATGTCGGGGTCGAGGGAGGACTGCAGCTCCTCGATGGTCTTGTAGGTCGATTCGCCCTGCAGGTTTTGGGTGACGACGGTGATGAGGCCGTCATCGATGGTGGCGTAGATGATTTCGGAGGCGTCGACGATCCAGTTGCGGTTGTCGCGGCGGACGAGGACCTTGGTTTTGTAGGCGCCGGGGGTGCGGACGGGTTCGGTTTCGGTTTCGGCGTCGGGGCGCGGGGGGCGGGCGGCGATGGCGCGGCGGGCGCGATCGAGCGTGGCGGCGAGGCGGTCCTTTTCGACGGGCTTGAGGATGTAGTCGAAGGCCTCGACCTGGAAGGCTTCGACGGCGTAGTGGTCGAAGGCGGTGGCGAGGATGAAGTGGGGGAGGGGGGTGTTTTTCTCGCGGAGGCGGCGGATGACGCCGAGGCCGTCGAGGCCGGGCATCTGGACGTCGAGGAAGACGAGGTCGGGTTCGATGTCTTCGATGAGGTCGATGGCTTCGAGGCCGTTGGCGGCGGTGGCGACGATTTCGACCTCAGGGAAGTCGCGGAGGAGGTAGGCGAGCTCGTCGCGGGCGAGGGGTTCGTCGTCGACAATGAGGGCCGTCAGCGACGGCGCGGAGGAAGAAACATTGCCGCGATTCGACATCCGGATGTTAGTATATCAGGCAGTCCGAAACAGCCAGGGTAGATCCGTCCGTACGGGTCTGGAATACTAGAGGAACGATCGCGCGGCCCTGTCGCCGCCTTGGTGGAGCTTCCCGTTTGGGTCCTAAACGAAAAGTATTGGTTATTGGCGGAACTCTTTTCATTGGCCGGTACCTTGTCCAGCGCCTGGTGAAAGAGGGGCATGAGGTCACCATTCTGCACCGGAAGGCGGGGCATGACCTGGGGCCGAAGGTGAAGGAAGTTCTCGGGGACCGGAACGACGCGGCGGGGCTGGCGAAGGCGGTGGGCGGGCAGAAGTTCGACGTGGTGTTCGACAACGTCTACGACTGGGAGCGGGGGACGACGGCGGCGCAGGTTGACGGGACGGCGCGGGTGTTTCTGGACAAGATTCACCGGTACGTGTTCATTTCGAGCGTGGCGGCGTACGGGGGCGGGCTGAACCACTACGAGGGCGACGGGCTGGTGAACGACGACTGCCCCGACCTGTACGCGCGGAATAAAGCGATGAGCGAACGGGTTTTGTTCCGGCTGCACCAGCGGTACGGTTTCCCGGCGGTGACGCTGCGGCCGCCGTTCGTGTATGGGCCGGGCAATCCTTACTATCGCGAGGCATTTTTCTGGGACCGGCTGCGGGACCATAAGCCGTGGATACTGCCGGGCGACGGGCGGCGGCTGATGCAGTTCGCCTATGTGCACGACGTGGTGGCGGCGTGCGTGGCGTCGATGGAGGAGCCGGCGGCGGTGGGGCACGCGTTCAACGTGGCCAACGCGCGGTCGACGACGCAGGCGGATCTGCTGACCGCGCTGGCGGCGGCGGCCGGGCCGCAGATGGCCAAGCAGGCGCAGATCATCCGGATGCCGCGGGAACTGATCTACCGGATGGGTGGGAACCCGATGGGGCCGAAGCTGTACTTCGGGATCTACTACGACCTGCCGCCGATCACGATGATGATCGCCAAGGCGCAGCGCGTGCTGAAGTTCAAGCCGACCGATTTCGCGGTGGGGTTGAAGGAAGCGTTCAAGGTGTGGAAGGCGTCGGGGCAGAACATGGCGCCGGACTATTCATTTGAAGAGCAACTGTGGGCGCGGGCGCGGATGGGCGCGTCGGGGACGCAGGGTTAGCGTTTTTCGAGGAGCTTTTCGGCGACCAGGGCGGTATTGGCGTGGATGGTGACGGTGTCGTCGACATCGATGGCGTAGCCGCCGGCGAGGGTGACGACGAAGGGGATGCGGCGTTTGACGGCTTCGCCGAGGACGAGCTGGTCGCGGCGCTTGAGGCCGTCGATGGTGAGTTTCAGGCCGCCGAGCTGGTCGTGCATATAAGGGTCGGCGCCGGCGACGTAGTAGAGGATTTCGGGTTTGTGGGTGTCGAGGGCGTGGAGGAGTTTGGGGGCGAGGGCTTCGAGGTATTCGTCGTCCTCGACGCCGTCTTCGAGGTGGATGTCGCAGTCGGAGGGGGGCTTGATGGCGGGGTAGTTGTTGTACTGGTGGATGGAGAGGGTGTAGACGGCCTCTTCGCCGTGGAAGATGGCGGCGGTGCCGTTGCCGTGGTGGACATCGACGTCGACGACGATGGCGCGGCGTTTGGCTTTGCGGATGGCGACGGCGACGTCGTGGATGGCGCAGAAGCCTTCGCCGTGGCCGGGGAAGGCGTGGTGGAAGCCGCCGCCGATGTTGTAGGCGCCGCCGTGTTCGAGGGCGAGTTGGGAGGCGAGGATGGTGCCGCCGGCGCAGAGCCAGAAGGCGCGGACGGTTTGGGGGGACCAGGGGATTTCGAGGCGCTGGATTTCGCGGGTGGAGAGGGTGCCGTCGCGGAGGCCCTCGGTCCAGGCTTTGGTGTGGACGAGGAGGATGTCGGAGTCGGTGGCGGGTTCGGGGGCGAGGGTGGGGCGGCCGAGGCGCTGTTTGATGAGGCGGTACTTGCGGGAGGGGAAGACGTGGCGGCCGATGTTGAGGTCGTAGCCGTCGTGGTAGATGAGGGGAAGCATGGGGCGTCAGGCCTCGGTGGATTGGAGTGCGGTGACGAGGGCGGCCGAGTAGATGTCGCCGGCGGAGCAGCCGCGCGAGAGGTCGTTGATGGGTTTGGCGAGTCCCTGGAGGAAGGGCCCGAAGGCGGCGGCGCCGCCGAGACGTTCGACGAGTTTGTAGCCGATGTTGCCGCTGGCGAGGTCGGGGAAGACGAGGACATTGGCGCGGCCGGCGACGGGGGAGCCGGGGGCTTTGGAGGAGCCGACGGCGGGCACGAGGGCGGCGTCGGCCTGCATTTCGCCGTCGAACTGGAGGTGGGGGGCGCGCTGGCGGAGGATGCGGACAGCTTCCTGGACTTTGGCGACGAAGGGGTGATCGGCGGAGCCTTTGGTGGAGAAGGAGAGCATGGCGACGCGCGGGGCGGCGCCGGTCACGGAGTGGTAGGAGGCGGCGGTGGCGTTGACGATTTCGGCGAGTTGGACGGGATCGGGG
>CAYMTH010000510.1:0-1557 GCA_964393235.1 uncultured Solibacteraceae bacterium
GCAGGGCTCGTTGCGGCCTGGTTTCTTAGACGCCAGAACGGGGCCTTTTGGTGCCGAAGGTTCGCCGCCGAGGAATTGCAGGTCGGCGAGTTCGCGCTCCTTCTTCTTCTGGATGTTGCGGGTGAAGTCGTCGATGGAGGCGCGGGCGGCCTGGCGTTCTTCGGGGGTGGGCTCGGGTTCGGCGGCGACGGCGACGGCGTCTTCTTCGACCTCGTCGTAATCGGCTTCGAAGGGCATGTTGGGGCGGGAGTCTTCGGCGATCTGCAGGAAGAACAGATAGCGGATCGTTTCGTCCTCGATGCGGTCCATCATGTCCTGGAAGAGAGTGAAAGACTCCTTCTTGTACTCGAGGAGTGGATCCTTCTGGCCGTAGCCGCGCAGGCCGATGCCTTCCTTGAGGTGGTCCATCGACAGCAGGTGGTCCTTCCACTGGTTGTCGATGACGTTGAGCATGATGACGCGTTCGGCTTCGCGGAGGTACTCGCCGCCGATGAGGGATTCCTTCTCCTCGTACTTCTGCTTGATCTGGTCGAAGATGGTGTCTTCGATCTCGTCGAGGGAGGCGCCGCGGAGGTTGTTGAGGCGGAGCTGTGCGCCGAAGCGGGTGAGGACGTCGGACTCGAGGCCGGTGATATCCCAGTCGTCGGAGTGGCCTTTTTCGGGGATGCGCTCGGCGACGATGGCGGCGATGATGCCCTTGGCCATCTCGTAGATGCGCTCCTTCTGGTCGGTGCCTTCGAGCAGGTTGCGGCGCATGGAGTAGACAGCGTTGCGCTGTTTGTTCATGACGTCGTCGTACTCGAGTACGTGTTTACGGGAGGCGAAGTTCTGGGCTTCGACGGCCTTCTGGGCGGCGGCGATGCGCTTGGTGATGAGGCCGGAATCGATGGGCACATCCTCCTCCATGCCGAGGCGGAGCATGAGGTTCTGCATGCGTTCGCCGCCGAAGATGCGGAGGAGGTCGTCCTGGAGGGAGAGGAAGAAGCGGGAGGAGCCGGGGTCGCCCTGACGGCCGGAGCGACCGCGGAGCTGGTTATCGATGCGGCGGGACTCGTGGCGTTCGGTGCCGACGATGCAGAGGCCGCCGGTGGCGACCACCTTTTCGCGTTCGGCGTCGCATTCGGCCTTGTGGCGGGCGTAGATTTCCTTCCACGCGTCGATGGGGACGCGGTAGTTCATGTCCGCGCGCTGGAAGTAGTAGTAACGCTCGTCGGCGACGAAGCCGGCTTCGTCGGGATTGACCGATTCGGCGATGGCCTTTTTGATGGACTCTTCCTGGGTGAGGAAGTCCGGGTTGCCGCCGAGAAGAATGTCAGTACCGCGGCCGGCCATGTTGGTGGACACGGTGACGGCGGCGTAGCGGCCGGCCTGGGCGATGATGTAGGCTTCGCGCTCGTGGTTCTTGGCGTTGAGGACTTCGTGTTTGACGCCCATTTTGGCCAGGATGCCGGAGAGTTTTTCGCTCTTGGTGACCGAGATGGTGCCGACGAGGACGGGCTGGCCCTTTTCGTTGCGCTCCTTGATCTCCTTGGCGGCGTTGCGGAACTTTTCCTCTTC
>CAYMTH010000510.1:1567-2264 GCA_964393235.1 uncultured Solibacteraceae bacterium
AATGACGTCGAGCTTGTAGGTTTTGCCGAATTCGGCGGCTTCGGTATCGGCCGTACCGGTCATGCCGGCCAGCTTCTCGTACATGCGGAAGTAGTTCTGGAAGGTGATGGTGGCCAGCGTCTGGTTTTCGCGCTGGATTTTGACGTTTTCCTTGGCTTCGATGGCCTGGTGGAGGCCGTCGGACCAGCGGCGGCCGGGCATGAGGCGGCCGGTGAACTCGTCGACGATGATGACTTCGAGTTCGCCGTCGTCGCCGGGGCGGATCACGTAATCCTTGTCGCGGATGTACATGACGTGGGCCTTGAGGGCCTGCTGGACGTGGTGGTTGATCTCGATGTTGGCCGCATCGTACATGTTGCCGATGCCGAGGAGGCGCTCCACTTTGAGCACGCCTTCTTCGGTGAGGGCGACGGTGCGGTGTTTTTCGTCGACGGTATAGTCGCCGGTGAAGTACTTTTCGCCGGGCTCCTTGCCTTCGATGACCTCGCCGCGGACGAGGCGGGGGATGATTTTGTTGATGCGGTAGTACTTGTCGGTGGACTCTTCCGACGGGCCGGAGATGATGAGGGGGGTGCGGGCTTCGTCGATGAGGATGGAGTCGACTTCGTCGACGATGGCGAAGAAGTGTTGGCGCTGGACGCAGTCTTCGAGACGGAACTTCATGTTGTCGCGAAGGTAGTCGAAGCCGAACTCGTTG
>CAYMTH010000510.1:2274-4356 GCA_964393235.1 uncultured Solibacteraceae bacterium
TTGGTGCCGTAGGTGATGTCGGCCTGGTAGGCGGCGCGGCGGTCGCGGTCGGAGATGTCGTGGGTGATGCAGCCGACGTGGAGGCCGAGGAACTTGTAGATGCGTCCCATCCATTCGGCGTCGCGTTTGGCGAGGTAGTCGTTGACGGTGACGACGTGGACACCCTTGCCGGCGAGGGCGTTGAGGTAGACCGGGAGGGTGGCGACGAGAGTTTTGCCTTCGCCGGTTTTCATTTCGGCGATGGAGCCTTTGTGGAGCACCATGCCGCCGATCAACTGGACGTCGTAATGCCGCATGTTGAGCACGCGGCGGCCGGTTTCGCGGACGGTGGCGAAGGCCTCGACGAGGATGTCGTCGAGGGTCGCGCCCTGTTCGAGCTTTTGCTTGAATTCGGCCGTTTTGGCGGCGAGTTCGGCGTCGGAGAGGGACTTGTAATGGGGCTCGCGGGCATTGATGGCATCCTTGAGCGGCTGGAGGGCCTTGATCTCCCTTTCCGCTTTGGTGCCGAAGATTTTCGCGAGTACGTTAGGAAACATAGACAGGAAGCGCCTCGTAACGGTTGAGCGCGGGGGGGCTGGGGGGCACGTGACTCGGGAGGGCGGGGGGGGGGGGGGGGGGGTACAGTGGGGAGTTGAGCGGGCAATGGAGGTAACCAGAACGGCGGCGATCGGCGAAGTCAACGCGGACGACTGGGACCGGCTGGCAGGGGGAAATCCGCTGTACGGGCGGGGGTGGAACCGGGCGCAGGAACTGTCGCTCGCGGCGCCGGCGCGGTGCCGTTATCTGGTCGCCTACCGGAACGGGGAAGCGGTGGGAATGGCGGCGGGGCGCGAGGAAGACTGGATGGACCCGTTGCTGTACGGGCGGGCGGCGGGAGTGGCGCGGGCGGCGGGGCTGGGTGTGGGCAGGGCGATGCGGTACGGGGTGGTGAACGGGGTGGGCGAGGCGATCGTGCTGGCGACGGGGTTGGGCGAGCGGGAGCGGGTGGAGGCGCGGGCGACGCTGATCGAGGCGATGATCGAAGCGGGAGTTGCGGGGAGCCATGGAGGCGCGCGGCTTTGTGGGAACGCGGGATCTGCCGGGGACGTACCTGCCGCTGCCGGAGGGAGATTTTTCGGCCTACCGGCGGTGGCTGCGGCAGAAGCACGCGACGACGGAGAAGAACATCGGGCGGGAGTTGAGCCTCGGACGGCGGGGCGGGCTGACGACTGGCGAGATCACCGACTGGGCGAGCGAACGGGAGGCGATCGCCGCACTATTCACGACGCACTGGGAGCGATGGAACGGGCCATTGCCGTACCGGCGGGATTACCTGACGCTGTTGCGGGAGGGGTTGGGGGACCGGGGCATGCTGCGGGGGGCCTGGGTGGAGGGCGTGTTGACGGGCGTGCAACTGGTGGCGCGGACGGGCGAGGTGGATATCGCGCTCTCGATCGCGATGGACGAGGAGCGGGGGAGGAAGAGCGGCGCCTACTTCAACCTTGGGTACAACTCGCTGATCGCCGAGGCGATGGAGGCGGGACGGCGGGGGATCTACTTTGGCCGGCTGCTGTATGAAGCCAAGGCGCGGCGGGGGTGCGTGGCGGTGCCGGTGGACATGTACATCCGGCCGGGGCGGGCGTGGCATGGCGCGGTTTGGCGGGCGACGTTTCCGGCGCGGAACCGGATGCTGGAAAAGCAGTGGGCGGAGACGCCGGAGGCGGGCGAGGGCATATGAAGCGGCTACTGCTGAGCAATGCGGCGGTGCTTGGTCCCGGAGTGGGGCAGGCGTTGCGGCGGGAGGGATTCGAGTTGCACGGCGTGGACCTGCTGCCGGCGGCAGGCCGGCTGTGGTCGCGACATCTGAACAGCTTCACTTACGTGCGGGCGGACGAGGCGCAGCGGTTTTGCGAGGAACTGGCGGCAGTGGCCGGGCGGCTGCGGGTGGACGGATTCCTGCCGATCGGGTTGCGGTTTGCGTACGCGGCGATGCGGTTGGGGTGGCGGGGGCCGGGGCGGGAGGCGTTTTGGGACGCGGCGACCAAGTCGCAGTGCCTGGATGTCTGCCGCGAGTTGGGAATTCCGGCGCCGGCGAGCTAGGGG
>CAYMTH010000511.1:0-4325 GCA_964393235.1 uncultured Solibacteraceae bacterium
CAACGACGGCTTGAGCACCCTCCAAACCATCGACGGGGGCATCAACAACATCAGCAAGCTCCTCGACCGCGCCCGCACCCTCGCCACCCAGTCCTCCTCCGGCGCCTTCTCCGGCAGCCGGGCCGTGCTGAACAGCGAGTTCCAGTCGGTCGTCTCCGAAATCGACCGCCAGGCGCAGGCCATCGGCCTCAACGCCGGCGGCTCGCTCGCCAAGTCGCTGTCGGTCTTCATCGGTGGCGGCCGCGCCGCCAACGGCACCACCGCCATCGCCAACGGTTCGGTCGCCGTCAACCTCGCCAACTCCACCGTCGACTCCCGCAGCCTCGGCCTCCAGGGCGTTCAGGCCCAGGGCGTCAGCAGCGTCGACATCGGAACCGGTTCGGCTTCCACCTCCGTCTCCGCCATCGTCAACAACTCGACCAACGTCGCCTCGCTGCAGACGGCCGGCTACACGGACTTCTACTTCCGTGGTCCCGGCTTCGGTGACGATCAGCGCGTGAAGGTCTCCGCCAACCTCTCCGGCGTCACCGACACCGATACGCTCGTCTCGGCCATCAATGCCGGGATCGAAAACGCCGGCAACGCGGCCTCGGCGCAGGCCACGGCCTTCAAGAACGCCGGCGTCAAAGCCGTCGTCGTCACCGCCTCCGACGGCAAGAAGTCCATCGGCTTCACGGCTTCCAGCACGGCCTTCCAGGTCGCCGCCGGCGACCGCATGGCCAATGCCGTTCTCGGCAACGTGACCTCGGCTTCCGACCCCACCGGCCTCACCCTGACCAACACGGTCACCGGCGGTTCGAATACCGCCGCCACCACCACCACCTTCGGTGCCTCCGGCGCCGGTACGGTCACCGTCCGCTTCCAGGGCGCCGGCCTCACCAGCCCCGTCGACATCGGCCTCACCGTTGCCTCGGGCACCACCATCGATCAGGCGCTCGCCGCCCTGACCTCGGCGGTCGCCTCCAACGCCTCGCTCCAGGCGGCCGGCATCACGACGGTCACCGCCACGGCGGGTTCGGCCCTCGTCTTCGGCAACGCCCGCGGCGAGCGGTTCGAAGTCCTTTCTTCCGGCGACCTCAACAACCGCCTCGGCCTCGGCAGTTTCCGCAGTTCCACCGGCGCCAGCGGCACCTTTGACTACTCGACGATCACCGGCGCCAGCGGCACCTTCGCCGCCTCTGCCGAAACGCTCGAGTTCTCCATCGGCGGCGGCTCGACCGTTTCCGTCGCCGTCACGCCGAGCGCGGCGACGCTCGCCGGCGCCAAAACGGCCCTCAACGCGGCCATCGCCGGCAACGCGACGCTGTCGGCGGCGGGCCTGGTGGTCACCGACGATACGACCAACCTGATCATCACGAGTTCGAACGGGTCCAAGTTCCGCATCAATACCGTGGGCGCCACCAACGTCTTCGGTTTCAATAGCGCGACCGCGACCGGTGTCGCCGATGCGGCGGAAACGCAGGCGGGCAACACCACCGTGAACTCCTTCGTCTCGGCCGGCGCGCAGCAGACGAGCCTGCTCTCGTTCTCTGCGATCCGCGCTGGCGGCGATGACCAGACGGTGACCGTCGTTGCCAACGATGTCAACGGTGTGGAACACTCCCTCGCCGTTGTCCTCCGCAACGACAGCACGACCCGCAACGCCGGAACGGTCGACGAAGCGATCGACGCCATCAACACCGCCCTGCTGCAGTCCAACGACACGACGCTCCAAAAGATCGTCGCCGTGAAGGACAAGGCGAGCGGGGCTGGCGCCGAAGGCATCCGTTTCGCCAGCACGTTGCAGAACTTCCGGATCTCGGTCGGCACGAACGAAGCCGGCACGGGCATCGGCAGTCAGGGCACGGTGGTGACGGCGGCGACGGTCGGCACGGGCGCCACGGCGGACATCTCGTCGCAGTCGGCGGCCGAGCGCGCGGTGAATGCGCTTGCCGAAGCGGTGAATACGCTCGGTAACGCGCAAGCCGTTGTCGGCCGCGGCCAGAACCAGTTCACGTTCGCTGTGAACCTGGCGCAGTCGCAGCTGACGAACCTGGCCGCGTCCGAGTCCCGCATCCGCGATGCGGATTTGGCGGAAGAAGCCGCGTCGTTGACGAAGGCGCAGATCCTCCTGCAGGCCGGCATCTCGGCGCTGGCCCAAGCCAACTCGGCCCCGCAGCAGGTCCTTGCTCTCCTCCGTGGCTAGACTCTAGTCACCTGATCCCTCGGGGCCGCCCAGCCGGGCGGCCCCGTTTTTTTGGCCTAGCCATCCGTCCTCAAAATCCCGAAGCTACCGCGGCGGAACCAACCCCGCATCCGCAGGTCCGGCGTTTCCTGCGTGGTCCGTCTCTTCCCAATTGATTCCCTGGAGCGGCCCAACCGAGCGGCCGCGTTCTATCGGTCCGCTGGCTCCCACTCCTCCACCGCTCGCAGCACCGCCGCAACCTCGGCATCCCGCATGTACGGGTGTATCGGCAGGCTGACCTCTTCTTCCGCGAGGCGCCGCGCCCGCCCGAGATCCCCATAACACGCATAGTTCACGTCCCGCATCGCGGATTGGTCCGGAATCAAGACCGGGTAATGTTCCCCTGTCAGAATCCCGGCCGCCCGCAGCGCCGCGATGAAGCCGGCCTTTTCCCCCGCCGCCAATCGCACGGGGAACAGATGCCAGCTCGGCGCCCACCCTTCCACCCTTCCCACCGGCCTCGCCCGCCCGCTCGTCCATCCGTCCAGATACGCCCGCGCGATCTCCGCCCGGCGCTCGGTCCACTTCGCCAGTCGCGGCAGAAACACCTCTCCTAAAAGCGCCGCCTGCAACTCGTCGAGCCGGCTGTTCCACCCGATCTCGGCATGCTGGTACTTCGCCTTCTGCCCATAATCCCGCAGCATCCGCACCTGCTCCGCCAGCGCCCGGTCGCCCGTCAGCAGCGCGCCTCCATCCCCCATCGCCCCCAGATTCTTGGTCGGGTAAAAGCTCGTCGCCGCCGCCACGCCGGTCACGCCGGTCGGCCGCCCGTCCCGCTCCGCCCCGATCGATTGCGCGCAGTCCTCGATGCAGATCAGTTCGAATTCGTCGATCAGCTCACGCAGCCCCACCGGATCGATCGGAAACCCGTAAAGATGCACCGGAACGAAGAACCGGATACCCGGCATCGCCCGCAGCGCCGCCCGCGCTTCCGCAAGGTCGATCAAGCCGTACTCATCGGTGTCGCAGAACACCGGGACCCCGCCCGCCTTCACGATCGCCAGCGTCGTCGCGAACGCCGATAGCGGTGTCGTCAGCACCCGGTCGCCCGGCCGCAGTCCGGCCGCCCGCAGCCCGATCTCGATCGCATCGAGCCCGCTCGCCACTCCGATCGCCTCTCCCAGGCCCCAGAACTCTCCCAGCGCCGCTTCAAACTGGCGCACCCGCTGCCCCAGAATGTACCAGCCGCTCCGCCCCACCCGGTCCACCGCGGCCAGCGCCTCCTCCCGGACGTCATCCCACTGCCGCCCGAAGTCGTTCATGAGTACCTTTTGTTCGCTCAAGCCTTCATTATCGCCTCCCGCACCTCCTCGAGTACGGGCGCCCACGCCCCGAGCTCCCGCTGCCGGAACAGCCGCGCACCCGCATACCACGGGCTGTCGTCCCGGCCGAGCATCCAGCGCCAGTCCGGTGCGAACGGCAACAGCACCCAGACCCGTTTGCCAAGCGCCCCGGCCAGGTGCGCCACCGAGGTGTCGACGCTGATTACCAGGTCCAGGTTTTCGATAAGTCCCGCCGTATCAGCGAAGTCGGTGAACCCGGGCGCCGGCTCGCAGCCCTTTTGCAGCAGGATCCACTCGACCGCCTCTAAGCCGGTGAGCATGCCGACTAAGTCGTTCGGAATGCTTCGGTTGCGATCATTGCGGTGGTTCGGGTTGCCCGCCCACGCCAGGCCCACGCGGGGGCGCCCGCCCCCGGGGCCCAGGCGCTCCCGCCACCGCGCGGCGTCTTCCGCCGGGGCGCGTAAGTATCCGTTTTTCAACGGGATCGAGTCGAGTGCGGTGCCGGCGAGGGCGGGCGCGCTGAGCAGCGGCAGGTGATAGTCGGCCTCGGGGGCGGCGCCCAGCGCCGCGATCCCGTCCATGCCCGCGAGCAGGCGCGCGAGCGACGGCTGGCAGTCGACAACGACCCGCGCACCACGCGCGGCGAATACGGGGGCGTAGCGGACGAACTGCAGCGTGTCGCCAAGTCCTTGTTCCGCATGGAGATACAAGGTCTTCCCGGCGAGCGGTTCGCCCTGCCAGAGCGGGACCGGCAACTCGCGCCGGGGCGTCGCCCGGTTCACCTCGAACCGGCGTTCGTAGCCCCGCCAGCCGTCGGC
>CAYMTH010000512.1:0-2413 GCA_964393235.1 uncultured Solibacteraceae bacterium
CGCCGTGTCCCCGGCGAGGCGCTCCCGCACGTCGACGCCGAGGGCGCGGAGGGCGCGGGCGGTCTGCGCCATCTGCACGGAGTCGCCGCCAGGGATGTCGCGGGCGGAGGCCCGGTTGAGCATCAGAACACGGAGGGGTGGGGCGGCAGGCATGGGTCGAATCAGGAGCGGTGGCAGGGATCGAGGAGGTCGAAGACGGTCTTGACCGGATGGATGGTGGAGGCGGGCATTTCGAGGAAGACGGTATTCCAGTGGGCCATGCCTCCGTTCCAGAGGCCGGGGTTTTCGAGGATCGTCACGGGGGGTCCGTTGTGGGCGCGGCGGATGAGCAGGCGGGCGCCGGGGTCGGCAAAGTCGCTCAGGCGGAACGGCCGGCCGAGATAGTCACGGACGCTGCAGGCGATGTCGACGGGATTGAAGTAGGCCGCGGTATTCCAGAGCGCCTGCTGGGATGGGTCGGCGGCGTTGACCTCGCAGCCCTCGACGATGCGGAGGCGGGGTTCGCCGGAGGGAACGGAGGTCCAGAAGGGCGCGCCACCGGGGCGGCCTTCGTTGGGGACGACGCCGCAGACGCGCAGCGGGCGGTTGAGGAGGGCGAAGAGCTCGCGACGGCGGGCCGTCTCGTTCTGTTCGCGGAGGCGAGCGGGGAGCACCACCGCGAGTTCGTCCCGGAGGAGTGCGGTTGCGGCGGCGAGGGCGCCGGTGCTGTTGACGGAGAGGGCGTGGAGGGCGGCGTTGGCGCGTGCGTGAAGATCCAGGAAGAGCCCGCCGAGCACATGCTTGTAATGGCAGAAAGCCGGCTGGAGGCGTTCGGGGAAGACGTGATCGACGGTGCGGATGAAGATCAGGTCGGCGTCGATGGCGTTGAGATTCGGAAGGAGCGCGCCGTGGCCGGGAGAGGCGAATTGCAGGACGCCGGCGGCATCACGGACGGGATTGCCGTCTGCGTCGAGGAGGAAGGCGGAGGCGGATTCATCCTGGACGGAGGTTGAAACGGCCCAGGAACCGGAGGCGGGGGCAAAGCGGGCGCGGGCCGCGCGGATGCCTTGCGCGAAGGCGGCCCGATGGGTCTCGCGTACCGTGAAGTGCGAACGCACGAATCCCCCAGCACCGCGAGCGTAGCCCTGGGCTTCGAGGAGGTGCTCCTCGAGAGCGGTGCGCGGGCCATCCGGGTAGCGGTGATAGGGGATGAGGGCTTTGGGGCGATGGAGGTAGTCGAGCCCGGCGGGGGAGAGCAGGAACTCGAGCGGACCTTGCCAGTCGCCGGCGGCGAGGGCGGCGGACAGGTTGCGGCCGCGGGCGGCGAGGGCTTCGGCCAAGACGTCGTAGAAGGCCCAGCGGGGCAGCGTTTCGAGGAGGGACCCCGGGGGACGGCCGGCGGCGAGGGCTTGCGAGAATGCCTCGAACATCCGGGTGGCCGATCCGGAAGCGGCAACGAACTTGACGATGCGCAGTTGGGGAGCGGCGGTCTGGAAGCGGGCGGCGCAGGCCGCAGACGCGGCCGGAGACAGGCGGACGACGCCGTCGCCAGGAAGGCAGGGGCGGAGGAGGTGGACGGTGGGCGCGGGACCGCGGAGGGCGGTCAGTTCCTGATGCGCCTCAGCGGGGGACTTCCCGCGACCCTGCAGGATGGCGAGATCTTCGGGGGAAAAAGGTGCCATCTTTCGGACCGATCTGAAGGGATCCCGGCCGGCGCGGCAGGCGCCGGCCGGGATCGTTGTTGGTGTTGTTTGTTGGCAACTACCGGAGGTTGCAGGCGAAGCCGGTGCCGTTGGGGCCGCTCGTTCCACCCCAGACACCGTCGAGCAGGCAGACGCTCTCGTTCTTGGCGCCGCACACTTCCGCGGCGGCGTTGAAGGCGCCGGTCAAGTATGCGGACCGGACCATAGTGATCACCGCAGACGGTGACATCGTCGCGTCGGCCCACGCCTGGCAGTTGTTGCCAGACCAAGCGCCGCTCGCTCTCTTGTTGGCCGCATACTGGGCATTCAACAGCGTCCCGGTGCACTGCCGGATCATGGCGCGTTCGCCGCCGCCGCCCAGTTCAAGGGCTTGTAGCAGGGTGACGCCGTTCACAGGAGTCGAGGCGACGCCGAAGACGGTGCGGAAGGAATTGCCGGTCGCGTAGGGAGCCGGCCAGAGATTCGTCTGGTTGCCATTGCCCAGACCGGTCCAGTTCTTCCACTTGCCTATGGTGCAACCGAAGACGAAGCAGTAGGTATCCCAATCGCCGCCGGGTCCGAAGAGGGCGACTTTGGTAAACCCACCTAGACTGTTGGGAGCTTCGATGTCGACGTGGACGTCGACGTGGGTTTCAAAGCTCTTCCAGTCGTGGACTTTGGGATAGCAGACCTTGAACGTGAAGACCTGCGAGGTGCCGGTGGATGGGTCGGTGATCACAGGAATGACTTGC
>CAYMTH010000512.1:2423-4312 GCA_964393235.1 uncultured Solibacteraceae bacterium
ACAAGGAGCCGGCCAGTCGGATCATAGGCGGGATTTCCAGTGAACACAAAGGAGAACTCCAGAACTCCGTTCAGGCGATATCCTTGCGGAATGCCGGTGATCGTGATCTTGTCACAGCAGCCGTTCTGCGGGCAGTTGTCGTGACTGACCGGGGTGGTGATGGTCGGGCCGGCAAAGACCTGACCAGAATACGGAAACGTATAGGCTTGCAGCACTTTGGTACCGTTTGAAGCCACGCAGTCGGGAGTCTGCGCTTGCACAGCGCCAGACCAGGCCAAGACCGCAACGGCCAGTGCCGCCCAAATCGCTAATGTTCGTTTCATGACTATCTTCTCCTTACAGCGGATGAGTGTTCCGCTCTAGAGTCGTCGGGCCGGTCGCCCGCGCGCTAAGTCGTTTGGGAGACCGGGTTAGTTGAGAGCACGCGGGAAATCGTGCGGCGACGCGGGCGTCCGGCCCGCAGGATCTCTCAAATACAAGAACTTCGTTTCAATGCGATCCGGCGGCGAGCGCCGCCAGTTCGGCATCGATGACCCTTTCGAAATCCGCAATTCCCTGAATGCCGACCACAGGGATCCCATTCACGAAGAATGACGGCGTTCCATTCACACCAAGACGGAGTCCGTCCTGGAAGTCCCTTTCAATCGCGGCATCGTACTTACCGCTGTCGAGGCAGTCCCGGAACCGGGTTTCGTCCATAGACAGCGCGTTGGCGTGTTTCAGGAGATTCGAGTCTTCGAGGCTCGCATTCCCGGCAAACAAGCGATCGTGATACTCCCAGTATTTCCGCTGCTCGCCGGCGCACCGCGACGCCACGGCCGCCCGTTGCGCCTGCGGGTGTATCTGTCTGAGCGGAAAATCGCGAACGGCGATACTCACTTTCTCGCCGTACTTTGCTTTGACACCGGAAAGCACGCTCTGCACCCGGCTGCAATAGGGGCATTGAAAATCGGTGAATTCCACGATCCGCACGGCGCTTTCCGGGTTCCCGCGCAGGCGGGACGGGTCGTAGGAAACCTCCAGGGCGATGGGCCGCATCAGGATCGCGGCGTTGTATTTTGGCCACAGGGATTTGCGGTATGCGGCACTCGCCGCCTGCAGCCGCAGCTGCCGGATGCGCTGCTTCAACTGCGGCAGGATCGCCTCCATGGCGGGCATCTGCGCGCCTTCCTGGGAAAGGTACAGGATTTCGGCCTCGCCGGTTGTGGCCTCCGGGATGCGGGAGTTCACTTCCTTTTCGAGCAACTCCTGCGTTGTGATTCCTCGGCTCTTCGCCTCCCGCTCGAGCAACTTCTCACCGATCAGGGTTTCAAGCGCCGCCTTCTTCACCTCGAATTCCTGCTTCCGGATGTTGTGCATCTGAGGGAGGACGACGGGCGCGAGATCCGCTTCGAAGATCTTGTCCTCGCCGATGACGGCGAGCGGACGAGAGGAAGGCGACGGTTGGGTAGAGTCCGTCCCCGCGAGAACAGAGGCGGCAAATCCGAGCAGGAGGCAAGTCGGTAGAAGGTTATTGAGATTCATAGGGACCATCCGAAAAACGAAGACCGGGGACCGGCAGGCGATCGAGGTGGACAAAGCGAAACTGGACCGAGTAGTTGCCCGTCCAGGATTCGAACTTCAACAGGAGGCGATTCCAGCCCTGACGGAGAGCCGCCGCGGCGCGCAGGGCGTCGTCGCCGGACGGGCGATGGACGCCGTGGAACGAAGCGACCCGCTGCCCGTTGACCCAGGCGGCCGCACCGCCCTGGTGACCGACGAGCAGGTAGCCCTCGACGGGGCGCGGCGCCCAGATGTACTGCTGCACGTAGGCGATTCCACCGGCCGCCGGCGAACGGAGTTCTCTGGAGAGGTCGACGCGCCGGCCGGATTGGAGGACGGCGGCAAGC
>CAYMTH010000513.1:0-4304 GCA_964393235.1 uncultured Solibacteraceae bacterium
GCTGTATCAGCAGGGGGCGTGGGCCGTGATGCCGGGGATGTGGCTGCTGCTGTACGGGGCGGGGATCGTGACGGCGGGGGCGTTTTCGGTGCGGGTGGTGCCGATCATGGGGGTGTGTTTTATGGGACTGGGGGCGGCGGCGCTGCTGTCGCCGGCGGGGTGGGGCAGTTGGTACCTCGCGTTCGGGTTCGGGGTGCTGCACATTGTTTTCGGCCTGATCATTGCAAGGAGGTATGGTGGCTAAATCATCGGCATCGAAAGTCGCAATGTTGACGCCGGCGGCCGGCACCGCGGCGATGAAAGAGGCGCAGGCGCTGGACCGGCTGATCCACGAGAAGGCGCGGCTGGGGATCGTGAGCGCGCTGGCGGCCGGGGGGCCGTTGACGTTCGCGGAGTTGAAGGCGCTGCTGGAGACGTCGGACGGGAACGTAAGCGTGCACGCGCGGAAGCTGGAAGACGCGGGGTACATCAGCTGCACGAAGCGGTTCGAGGGGCGGATGCCGCGGACGGAGTACGAGATCACGGAAGCGGGGCGGGCGGCGCTGGAGCGGTATCTGGACCATCTGGAAGCGATCGTGGGGGCGATGCGGCCGCGGTAGTGGTTTGTTACTGTTGTGTCTGATGACACGACGGAAGGTTCTTTCGACGGCGGCGGCCGCGGGCGCGGCGGCACAGGTACAGGCCCAGCAGGGCGGAGCGGCGCGGCATTACATCGTGATGCGGAAGCTGTTTCTGCGCAACAGCGCGGACAATCAGGTGGCCCGGCTCACCGAGTTTCTGGAGAAGGCGGCGTTGCCGGCGGTGCAGCGGGCCGGGGCGGCGGGGGTGGGGTTCTTCGCCTCGCAACTGGCGCCGGATTCGCCGTTTTTCCTTGTTTTGACGAGCTTTCCGACGCTGGCGGCCTATGAAGAGGCGCAGGCGAAGATGGCGGCGGACCGGGAGTATCAGACGGCGCTGAAGGCCTACAACGCGGCGCCGGGGCTGCGGTACCAGCGCTACGAGACGTCGCTGCTGCGCGGGTTCGCGGGGTTTCCGCAGCTGGCCAAGGGGACGGGCAAGGCGGGGCGGCTGTTCGAGCTGCGGACGTATGAGAGCGACGACGCGACGTCGTTGAGCGAGAAGGTCCGGATGTTCAACGAGGGCGAGATCGCGGTGTTTCAGAAGACGGGGCTGGATCCGGTGTTTTTCGGGGAGACCGTCTTCGGGCAGAAGCAGCCGAACCTGACCTACATGCTGGGCTACGACGACTGGAATGCGCGGGACGCGAACTGGAAGAAGTTTCTGGCGCATCCGGAGTGGCAGAAGTTGCGGACGACGCCGGGCTGGAGCGACGCCGAGATCGTCTCCAATATTTCGAGCATGTTTTTGCGGGCGCTGCCGTTTTCCCCCATCCGGTAGGGGCGTGCAATATAATTTGAGCTTTCGGGAGACGAACGCGAAATGAAGAAGACCATGTTGTTGGGCGGCCTGCTGGCCGGGGCGGCACTGCTATGGGCGGCGACGGGGCCGCGGGTGCCAACCAAACCAAGCGAAGTGGCCGAGCCGGGCGGCACGCTGCCGGGCAATCCGAAGATTGCGCTGGTGAAAGTGGCCGACGGGTTCCTGGACCCGACGAACGTGGCGAGCGCCAACGACGGGACGGGCCGGCTGTTCGTGTGTGAACGCGTGGGGCGGATCCGCGTGGTGCGCAAGGACGGCACGGTACAGAAAGAGCCGTTCCTCGACCTGACGAACATCAACCCGCTGGGCACAGACGTGCAGACGGGCTTCGTGGAGCAGGGGCTGTATTCGGTCGCGTTCCATCCGAAGTTTAAAGAAAACGGCTATTTTTACGTCCACTACGCGTCGCTGCCGTTCAACGGCGATGGCTTGATCGTGCGGTTCCAGGTGGACAAGAACAATCCGAACTTCCTGACGCCGGAGCGGACGAAGCAGACGTCGAAGGTTCTGCTGCGCATCGAGCAGCCCTATTACAACCACAACGGCGGACAGATCGAATTCGGGCCGGACGGGTACCTGTACATCGCTTCGGGCGACGGCGGGTGGGAAGGCGATCCGCTGGAAGCGGGGCAGGATCTGCAGACGCTGTTGGGCAAGATGCTGCGCATCGACGTCGACGTGGAAGACGACCGGGTGCCGTACAAGATTCCGCCGTCGAACCCGTTCGCGTACGCGGCGAAGGAGCAGTTGATGTCGCTGTTCGGCATCAGCGAATACGACTTCTCGAAGATCAAGACGAAGGCGCGGCCGGAGATCTGGTCGTTCGGGTTGCGCAATCCTTACGAGTTCTCCTTCGACCAGAAGACGGGCGATATGTTCATCGCCGACGTGGGCCAGAACCACTGGGAAGAGATCGACTTCCAGCCGGCGAATTCGAAGGGCGGCGAGAACTATGGCTGGCCGCGGAACATGGGCACGAAGTGCTTCCCGATGACGGGGCCGGACGATAAGTGCGGGCTGATCGGCACGCTGCCGGCGGCGCAGTATCCGCACGAGATTCCGTACCCGGGCGCGGCGCCGTTGAAGGACGGGCACGGTTGCTCGATCGAAGGGCTGGGCGTGGCGAACTACGGTGGGATGAAGGGCGTGTACCTGGTGGGCGACTGGTGCTCGGGCCGGGTGTTCGGGCTGGGCTGGAACGGGGACAAGTGGATTCTGCAGGAGATGCTGCACACGAACCTGCAGTTCACGGCCGGCGGCTACGACGAGAATGGCTACGTGATGGCGGTGAACTGCAACTGCTTCTACACGTCGGACAAGGGCGCGACGGGCAACCCGCCGGGCGCGCTGTGGCGTGTGATGCCGGTGAACGAAGTGCCGGCGGGCGCGGAGACGGCGAAGACGGCCGGGGCGCCGGTGGAGACGTCGTCGACGGGCGGGCCGTTCCAACTGCGGAGCGCGCTCGACAACAAGGCGATCGAGTTCAACCTGAAGCCGGGCGACAAGGTGACGCCGGCGGTGGAGCAGTTCCGGAAGAACGGGGTGAACCCGTACAACGGGCAGGCGGCGGCGATCGCGGACGGCAAGAAGGTCTACCAGCAGTGGTGCGCGAGCTGCCACCTGGCGGACGCGACGGGCCGGATGGGTTCGAACCTGATCGACGCGCAGGTGACGTATCCGCGCGTGAAGACGGACGCCGGGTTCTTCGAGGTGGTCTATTCCGGGGCGACGGGCGCGATGCAGGCGTTCGGGAACCGGGTGGGTCAGGACGACATCCTGAAGATCATCGCGTACGTGAACAGCCTGAAGAAGAAGTAATGGCGCGGGGCGGGCCGGGAGGTCCGCCCCCTTTATATTGGAAGTGTGAAGAGACCACTTCCCTTTTTCCTTTTGCCCCTAACCCTGGGGCTGCTGCCGCTGGCGGCGCAGACGCCCAAGAGCGGCGTCGACCTCGAGGCGATCGACAAGAACTGCAAGCCCTGCGAGGACTTCTGGCGGTTCGCGAACGGTACGGCGGTGGACAAGAATCCGATCCCGGCGGCGCGGGCGTCGTGGGGCGTCGTCAACACGATCGTCGAGGCGAACCGTGAGCGGCTAAAGGTGATTCTGGAGAGCGCGGCGGCGTCGAAGGCGGCGCGCGGCTCGAATGAACAGAAGATCGGCGACATGTACGCGGCGTGCATGGACAATGCCGGGCGGAACGCGGCGGGGCTGAAGCCGGTGCGGGCGGAGCTCGACGCGATCGGGAAGATTGCGAACCGGGAGCAGTTGCAGGCGGTGCTGTTGGCGTTTCTGGCCAAGGGCAGCCCAGTGCCGTTCGGCGTCGCGGGCGCGCCGGATTTGAAGGACACGACACGGGTCATCGCGAACGTTTTTGTCGGTGGGACGTCGCTGCCGGAGCGGGAGTATTACTTCCGCGAAGACGAGCGCTCGAAGAAGATTCGCGAGGAGTTTGCGGCGCACGTCGGGCGGATGTTGAAGCTGGGCGGATTCGAGGGCGAGGGCGCGGGGCAGACGGTGCTGGCGTTTGAGACCGAGATTGCGAAGGTCATGAAGACCAACGTGGAGCGGCGGAACCCTTACAACAACTACAACCTGATGGACCTGGCGAAGCTGAACGAGCTGTCGCCCGGGTTTGACTGGGCGCCGGTGCTGAAGACGCTGGGCGTGCCGGCGGGGACGCCGCTGAATGTCTACGATCCGAACGTGGTGAAGAACTTCGGCCGGCAGTTGGCCGAGACGCCGGTGGAGACGTGGAAGACGTGGATGCGCTGGAAGGTGCTGAAGGGCGCGGCGGGGATGTTGACGGAGGCGATCGAGGCGGAGGACTTCGCTTTCGATGACCGGGTGCTGACGGGCACGAA
>CAYMTH010000514.1:0-4285 GCA_964393235.1 uncultured Solibacteraceae bacterium
CAGTCGCTGTAGTTGAGGCTGAACTGGAGGCGGTCGTGGAGGCCGCCGGTGACGCGGATGTTGTGGCGGGAGAAGGGCAGGCGGACGCGCTCGTGGCCGTGGCCGTGGTCTTCTTCCTTTTTCCCTTCCCCGTCGGCATGGTAGTCGTGTTCGTCGTGCTCTTCCTCGGTTTCGACGTAGGGGATCTGGTAGCTGCCGCGGGAGGTGTTGTAGGCGGCGGTGAACCAGCCGCGGGTGGAGTAGCGGGAGAGCGAGGTGCCGCCGACGAGGGTGCGGGCGCCGGAGTTTTCGATCCGTTCGCGGGCGGTGCGGTAATCGGAGGTCCGCTGGCCGCCGGTGTTCAGGCGCATGACCCACGGGCCGGTGCCGGCGCTGACGCCGGCACTGCCACCGTGGAGGCCGTTATTGGTGCCGCCGATGGTGGAGAGGTAGCCGTGGACGCCGTCGTGGGAGGCGGTCTGGCCCTCGTGGTGGTCGGTGATCATGTTGACGACGCCGCCGATGGCGTTGGAGCCGTAGAGAAGAGTGGCGGGGCCGCGAACGACTTCGACGCGTTCGAGGCCTTGGGGGTCGACGGGTTCGCCGTGATCGCCGGACTGGGAGGAGAGGGTGCCGGTACGGACGCCGTCCTGCATGATGAGGACGCGGTCGCCGTCGAAGCCGCGGAGGACGGGGCGGGTGGTGCCGGGGCCGTAGGCGCGTTTGTGGACGCCGGGCTGGCCGTCGAGGACGTCGCCGAGGGAGGTGGCGGCTTTGTTGGCCAGGTCGAGGGTATCGAGGGTGGTCACCGAATTCATCGCTTCGAGGGCGGTTTCGACTTTGCCGGAGGCGGTGACGGTGATTTCCTGGCGGATGGGGGTTAAGCGGAGGGCGAAGTTGACTTCGGCGGGTTTGCCTTCGACGAGAGTCACCTTCTTGCGGAGGTCGGCGAGGCCCGCGGCCTGGGCGAGGACGTCGTATTCGCCGACGGGGACGCCTTTGAACTGGAACTTGCCATCGTCGCCGGTTTCGGTGGACCGGTTCAATTGGGGGATCACCACAGTGACGTGGTGGACCGGCTTGCCGGTGGATTCGAGGGTGACGGTGCCCTGGAGGTCAGTAAGGGTAAGGAGGTTGGCGGCCAGAAGGAATACGTGATACATCATTCTCATTTCCAGGATGACCCAGGGGGTGAAAAGGGCGCAGGACAAACTTGTGAGCGGGCCCTTTTTGCCGTTGAGCGGGACTGGAGGGGAAAGCAAGCGCTTCCAGGCGACTTTGGTCTGGCATTCCGAAATGGCTTTGTTATACTACTCAAAGAAATTTTTACGGTGAGTCCAAGTCTATGAAAAATAATAGACTTGGCTTCCAAAAACCGAAGAGGTGAAATGAATAGAAAGAAGATGACCTCGTTAGTCGGAGTCATGCTGGTGGCCACTGCGGCGATGTACGCGCAGTCGTCTACCGGTTCGCTCGCCGGCACCGTTATTGACCCGAATGGGGCGGCGGTACCTGGCGCGAAGGTAGTCGCAACCAGTGTGGTGACCGGCGCGAAGCTGGAAACTCTGTCAACGGACGCCGGCCTGTACGTGTTCCCCACGATGCCGGTCTCGACCTACAACATTACGGTGGAAAAGGCGGGCTTCAAGAAGCTGAGCCGGCAGAACATCGAAATCCGCATCGCCCAGCGTCTGGACATGGATATCCGGCTGGAAGTCGGTGACATTCAGCAGACGGTGGAAGTGACGGCGGAGGCGCCGCTGCTGGAAACGTCGACGACCGAGCGTGGTGTGAACCTGTCGAACAAGTTCATGGACAATCTGCCGCTGTTTGCCGGCGGCATCCGCAACCCGCGCGCGTTTGTGAACTACATGCCTGGCGTGACGAACAACGGGGAGCAGAGCGTTTCCGGTTCGGGCGGGCGTGCGCAGGAAGTGTTGATCGACGGCGGGTCGGCGTTGAACGTCGAGTCGAGCGCGGTGTTCAACTTCCCCTCGGCGGAAATGTTCAGCGAGTTCAAGATGCTGCAGTCGAACTTCTCGGCCGAGTTTGGCCGGGTGGGCGGCGGCATCGAGATCTACGTGGCCAAGAGCGGCACGAACTGGTTCCACGGGGCGGCGTTCCACAACATGCGCCGCGACATCTGGAATGCGAACGCCTGGGCGCGCAACGCGAGCACGAACCCGGCGACGAACTTCCGGCCGAAGGAACGGTTCAACGAAACCGGCGGTGCGATCGGCGGTCCGATCTACATTCCGAAGGTTTACGACGGCCGCAACAAGACCTTCTGGTATTTCACCTATGCCAAGGACATCCGTCCGGCGACGATTTCGTTCCCGGTGATGACGGTTCCGACGGCGGCGATGAAGTCCGGTGACTTCAGCGGCGCGGGGATTCCGACGATCTACGACCCGGCGACGACGGCGGGCGACGTGCGTCAGCCGTTCCCGGGCAACACGATTCCGGCGGCGCGGTTCAGCCGGACGGCGCGCAACCTGATGCCGCTGATCCCGAACCCGACGCGTACGACGCTGGCTTCGAACTACGACTTCGTGAACGAGTCGGCGTTCGAGCGCGACATCTGGAGCCTGAAGTTCGACCACGCCTTCACGGCGATGAACCGTGTTTCGTTCTTTTATTCGAACGAAGTGCAGGCGCAGGACGACATCAGCGGCTTCCGCGGTCCGATCGGCAACGGCTTGCAGAACTTCCAGAAGCCGTACAACTACCGCATCAACCACGACTACAACATCAAGCCGAACCTGCTGATGCACACGACGTACGGCTTCTCGAAGACGCGTCAGACGTGGGACAACCCGAATCAGCGCGGGGCCGGCTCGGCGCTGGGCTTCAACCTGACGGGCGATTCGGACGCGATGCCTCGCATTCAGTTCAACGGCGCGGCCGGGCTGTCGCCGTACGGCGTGCAGGACGGCAAGGTGGCGAACGGTCTGCAGTTCAACCGTCAGTTCCACATTTCGCAGGGCTACACGTGGCTCCGCGGGAAGCACGAGTACAAGTTCGGTGGCGCGTGGCGCCGGTTCACGACCCTGGGCGAGGATCTCGCCGGGACGAACGGCCGCTACGTTTTCAACCGGGCGCAGACGGCGCTGCCGACGCAGCTGACGTCGACGGGCCATGAGTTCGCCAGCCTGCTGCTGGGCGCGGTGGACGTGGCTTCGAACGTGGTTCCGCCGGTGCTGTTCGACACGACGGTGTACTTCGACACGTCGTTCTACTTCCAGGACAACTGGAAGGTGAACAGCAAGCTGACGCTGAACCTCGGCGTGCGCTACGAAGTGCCGATCGGCTGGCACGTTCCGGGCGGCAACGGCTATTCGCACGTGGACATCAATGTGCCGAACCCGGCCGCTGGCGGCCGTGCGGGCGCGCTGGTGTTCTCCGGCAACGGCCCTGGCCGGACCGGTCAGAAGCGGTTCTACCCGACCGACTGGTCGGCCATCGGCCCGCGTCTCGGCTTTGCCTATCAGGCGACGTCGAAGACCGTGATCCGCGGCGGCTGGGCGGTCTACTACCAGGGTCTGTCGAGCGGCGGCTGCGGTTGCCGCGCGGGCTTCGCGGGCACCAACGACCTGCAGTCGGATGGCCGGAACCCGGTGTTGAACTGGGACAACGGGATTCCGTTGGCGCCCGGCTATCGGCCGCCGCCCATCGTCGATCCTTCGTTCGTGAACTTCCAGTCGGTGCAGTATCAGGGTCCGACGGCGGGTCAGCCGGGCCGGATCTACAACTGGACGCTGGACATCCAGCACGAATGGAAGAACTTCCTGTTCGACATCGCCTATCAGGGCAACCGCGGGACGCGGTTGAACTCGTCGATCGACATGAACCAGTTGCCGACGAGCGCGCTGAGCCGCGGTACGCTGCTTTCGCAGCGGATCGACTCGGCGGCGGCGGCGGCGGCGGGCCTGCGGGCTCCGTTCGCCAACTTCCCCGGCAACCTGAGCGTGGCGCAGGCGCTGCGTCCGTATCCGCAGTACCTGACGGTGAACAGCCTGTTCGCGGGCTGGGGCCGGAGCTGGTACGACGCGCTGCAGGCGAAGGTGGAGCGCCGTTTCGGCGGCTACCAGATCCTGGCGAACTACACCTGGTCGAAGAACCTGGGCAACGGTCACTACCGCCAGGTGTTCAGCCAGCTGGGCAGCCCGGGCGCGACGCCGCAGGACTTCAACAACCTGGACGATGCCAAGAGCTTCATGAACATGGACATCCCCCACGTTCTGAACATTCTGAGCACGTTTGACCTGCCGTTCGGCAAGGGCAAGAAGTGGATGAACTTCCGTCA
>CAYMTH010000515.1:0-4277 GCA_964393235.1 uncultured Solibacteraceae bacterium
GATACGGCGGCAGCCCGGCCGCATACGCCAGATGCTCCATCGCCGCGTAATCCTCCGGCGCCGCCGCCGGCGTCACCGGCGCGTACGCGATCCGCGCGAAGTCCGGTTTAGACATGCGGCACCCCCACGCGATCGAGCAGCGCGCCGATCGCCGCCAGCTGGTCGCAGCCCAGATAGACAAAACCCGCCACGCCCGGCAACTCCGCCGGACGCCCGGCCACATAGACCGGGACAGCCCCCGCCACGCGCCCCGCCATCTCCGCGTACTCGGCGTCGGCCCCACATAGCACGATCGCGTCCGCGCCCGCGTCCGTCGCCTCGCCGGTCTCGCACGTCAACCCCGCGCAGCCGAAAAACGCCGCGCAGAACTCCGCCCGCGCCGCCCGCATCTTCCGGTCCGCGCCCAGCAGCAGTTGCACGCGCACCGGACGCCCGAACGCCTCCACGCGCCGCCGCAGCGCCTCCATCGGCGCCGCCAGCCGCCACACCGCACCGGCCAGTTCCACGGCCGCCCGCGGCGCCGGATCCGGATAGTGGTTCACCCCCACCAGCACGGTCCGCCGCGTCGCGAACGCCTGCTCCTGCGCCTCCCGCGAGGCTGCCGTCAACTCGCGCGCCAACCCCTCCGCCGCCGGCCAGCCGCCCGCCTCCTCCAACCGCTGGAACACCGCCCACGCCTTCCGCCCCATCTCGTCCGTCAATGCCTCGAGAGCATACGCCCCCGCCGCCGCGTCCGCCACCCAGTCCAGCCGCGTCTCCTCCCGCAGCACCCGCTCCACGCCCCGCGCCAGTTCCGCGTCGAACCCCGCTGGCGTCACCATCAACTCGTCGCATCCGCCCACCGCGCCGGCCAGCGCCCCCACCGTCGCCCGCAGCAGGTTCGTATACGGATCGGTGGCCGACGCGTTCCACAACCCCGTCCGCCCGCGGATCACCATCGCCGCCTCCCCCACCCCGAACGCCCGCAGCACCTGCACCCAGCAGTGCCGCGCCGCCCGCAGCCTCGCGATCTCGAACAGATACTGCGTCCCCAAGCCGAACACGAACCGCAGCCCGCCCGCCTCCGCGCCTCCCGCCAACCGCGCCGCGCCCATCGACAAGGCGATCCCCAACTCCTGCGCCAGGTCCGCGCCCCGCTCCCGCCACGCCGCCGCGTCGATCGCATCCGCGTCTTCTGCCAACGCCTCGCCATCCTCCCACCCGCGCACCGTTCGCAACGCCTCGCCCGCGCCCGCCGGCACGTCCTCCGCCCGGTAATCCGGCCGCACCGCGGTCCCCCCCGGGCTCCCCCACACAAGCTTCTTCGCGTAGTCGGCCCCCTTCAGGTCGCCCGCGATCGCCGCCTCCCACGCCTCCGTCGGCACCGGCGGAAACCGGCGCGTCAGCTCGAGTCCTCCGCGCAGCTTAGACAGACGGCGCTCCTTCCTGCACCACCTCGATCAGGTAACTGAAATCCTTCGGATGCACAAAGAATATTGTCGTCCCGCGCGACCCCGGTCCGGGCTCCTGCGTCAAATGAAATCCCTGCTCTTTCATGTACGCATACGCCGCGTGAATGTCCTTCACCCGGAACGCCAGGTGCGCGAAACCGCCGCGCCCGCCGTTCTTTTCCAGCAGCTTCGCCACCGGCGACTCCGCGCTCATCGGCTCCAGCAGTTGAATCAGGTTCGCGCTCCCACCCACGCGCAGCAGCACTTCCCTCACCTGGTGCGCCCCGCCGACCTCTTCCCGGTGCACCTCGGCGAACCCCAATTGCCGGTACCGCGCCACGGTCGCATCCATCTGCCCCGCCGGCACCGCCACCGCTACATGATCGATCAACTCAAAGCCTGGAAATTCCACGCCGCCCTCCGTAGTCGGAATCCGCAATCGCTCTCCTCCACATTCTCCCCCACCGGCGCCCCCGCCTTCATCCCTGCGGCGGCGACACGGCTCGTCCATGTGTACGTGGCGACCCGGAGTCCCAGCTTCGTAACATGAACCTGCTCCCATGTAACTAGCTGCGTCTCACCGCGTGCTACGGATCTTCTCTCTCATTATGATCCGCGCGGACCCCGTGCAATTTGATCTTAACAAGGAACAACCGCCCACGCAAGCGCTTACAGTCCACCATCACGCGGACCGCGCAAGTGATAATTTCTTAACCGACTAACTTCGCGAATAACTCATCCATCTAACTTCACCGCTCGCCGCTCCCAATCCCGTATAATCGCCCCATGCCGTTCCGGTCTCTCTACGTCCTCCTCGCCGCCCTCCCCCTCGCCGCCCAGTTCGATCTCGTCATCGCCAACGGCCGCGTCATGGACCCCGAGTCCGGCCTCGACGCCCCCCGTCACATCGGCATCCGCGCCGGTAAGATCGCCGCTATCTCCCCCACCCCGCTCCAGGGCCGCGACATCATCGATGCCCGCAACCACGTCGTCGCCCCCGGCTTCATCGACCTCCACTCCCACGGCATCACCAACGCCGCCAACGAATTCCAGGCCCACGACGGCGTCACCACCGCCCTCGAACTCGAAGCCGGCGTCGCCGGCGTCCGCCACTATCTCGAAAGCCGCCGCGGCAAGGCCCTGCTCAACTACGGCGCCACCGTCGCCCACTCCGCCGCCCGCGTCATGGCCATGAAACGCTTCGCCGCCGAAGCCGCCCAGTGGGCCGCCTCTACCGACGTCGCCCGCGGCATCCGCGAACAGGGCCGCGACCTCCGCCTCCAGGGCGAGGAGGAGTACTCCCAGCTCGCCCACTTCCTCGAACGCGGCCTCAAGGAGGGCGCCCTCGGCCTCGGCGTCATCCCCGCCTACATCCCCGGCGCCACCCGCGCCGAAATCTACCGCGTCTACCAGATGGCCGCCCGCTGGAAAGTGCCCATTTACACCCACGTCCGCGGCCGGGGCGAAGAGGGCATCCAGGAAGCGGTCGCCAACGCCGCCGGCACCGGCGCCTCCGTCCACATCGTCCACCTCAACAGCTCCTCCCGCTCCGCCATCCCGTCCATGCTCGAACTCATCGCCGGCGCCCGCTCCCGCGGCATCGACGTCACCACCGAAGCCTATCCCTACACCGCCGGCTCGACATTCATTGAATCCGCCATCTTCGACCCGGGCTGGCAGCAGATGCTCGAAATCTCCTACGAGGACCTCCAGTGGCAGGCCACCGGCGAGCGGCTCACCAAGGAGACGTTCGACAAATACCGGCAGACCGGCGGCGTCGTCATCCTCCACTCCATGAAGCCCGAGTGGATCCGCCTCGCCATGTCCAACCCGGCCGTCCTCATCGCCTCCGACACCATGCCCTACGCCCCCGGCGCCCACCCGCGCGGCGGCGGGACTTTCGCGAAGGTGCTCGGCGAATACGTCCGCGAAGCCAGGGCGGTGCCGCTCATGGACGCCCTCCGCCGCATGACGCTGCTCCCCGCTCAGCGCCTCGAAGCCCTCGCCCCCGCCATGCGCAACAAAGGGCGCCTCCGCGTCGGCGCAGACGCCGACATCACCGTCTTCGACCCCGCCACCGTCGCCGACACCGGCAGCTACCAGACCGGCCCCCGCTTCTCGCGCGGCATCCCGCACGTCGTCGTCAACGGCGTCCCCGTCGTCCGCGACGGCCAGACCGTGGCCGGCGCCCTGCCCGGCCAGCCCGTCACCGGCAACTACGGCGAGCGCCATGTCCCCGCCAGCGCGGCCAAGATCGCCACGAACATCACCGGCACCCCGCCCGCCGCCAGTGCGAACAGCGGCCCCGGACACGCCCCCGTCAACGCCCAGCCCAGCCCGAACATCGTCCCGCCGGCCAAATAGGAGACCCCGCGCCCCATCGCCTTCGGCGGCACCGCGATCGGTTCCCCGCTCGCCGACCGCACCCCGGCGCGCTTCAAAATCTGCAGCGAAACCGCCGCCACCGCCACCGCGGAACAGATGATCAGAAACATCCGCGGCGACTGGAACCGGAACATCTCCTGAATCCGGAACCACGACAGGACCTCCGCCTGCGTCAACACTACGCCGAAGCACGCGCCCAGCACGAGATACACAATCGAGGGCATCGTCATCGCCTCCCTAAAACACCCACGGCAGCACGATGTGCGTGCCCAGCAACCCGCCGGCAAAGAACCCGATCACGGCCAGCAGCGACGGCAGTTGAAAATCGGCCATCCCGGAGATCGCGTGTCCCGAAGTACATCCGCCGGCCCACGCCGTCCCGAAGCCGACCAGGAACCCTCCCACGACGACGCTGATGAACCCGCGCGCGGTCGTGAGCGCCTCCCAGGAGAAGACCTCCCG
>CAYMTH010000516.1:0-340 GCA_964393235.1 uncultured Solibacteraceae bacterium
TTGTTTGAAGAGTTCAAGCTATATCAGAAGCACACGGCGCTCTACAAAGAGTCGCTCGACCGGTATGAGCCGAAGGCGTTCGCCGTGTCGAGCGGGCCGCTGGATGGGGCGACCGACGGCGGGCCGAATCTGAAGTATCCGAAGGCGGCGGCCTATAAGGCGCCGGCGGTGCATGTGTTGCCCGGCGGCAATATTCAGGCGCCGGCCGAGCGCGTGGGGCCGGGCGTGCTGTCGCTGCTCGAGCGGTATGGGAACTATCCGGCGCCGGCGGTGCCGGAGACGGTGAAGGGCCGGCGCGCGGCGCTGGACCTCCTTCCATGCGTCGGCCTCGGTCGCCCAG
>CAYMTH010000516.1:350-4277 GCA_964393235.1 uncultured Solibacteraceae bacterium
TCACTTCGGCGAGGGCATCGCGGCGGACGCGAACAATTTCGGCAAGACGGGAAAGAAGCCGTCGGACCCGGAACTGCTCGACTGGCTGGCGGGGAAGTTCGTCGAGAGCGGGTGGAGCGTGAAGGCGGTGCACCGGCTGATTCTGCGCTCGGCCGCGTATCAGAGTGCCGCGATGAAGCCGCGCCGCATCGAAGCCGAGGTGCTGCGCGATTCGATTCTGGCGGTGACCGGGGAGTTGAGCCTGGACGCGGGCGGTCCCGGTACGTTCCCGCAGATCAACGACGACGTGGCGCGGCAGGCGCAACATCGCATGGGCTCGCTGGCGCCCGCCTACCGGGCGTCGGCGAAGCGGCGCGACCGCAACCGGCGGACCATCTACACGTTCCAGCAGCGCAGCCTGGTGGACCCGATGCTCGAGGTGTTCAATGCGCCCAGCCTCGACCTGTCCTGCGACCGGCGCGACGCGGCGACGATTCCGACGCAGGCTTTCACGCTGTTCAACGGGCAGTTCGTCCACGACATGGCGCTGGCGCTGGCGGCGAAGCTTGAGCGGCTGCCGGCAAGGGAGCAGGTGCGCGAGGCGTTCACGCGCGTACTGGGACGCGCGCCGGAGGCGGCCGAGGAGAAGGCTGCGCTGGCGTCGCTGGCCGAGTTGACGCGGTTGCATACGGCCACGCCGGCGCCGCCGCGGCCTGCCGCGAAGCCGGTGGTGCACACGATCACCAGCGAGTTGACGGGCGCCCAGCACAAGTTCGTGCACCAGGAAGACCCGGAAGCGTACGAACACAACCTGCATCCGAGCGAGGCGGCGCCGGCGGTCCGGGCCTTGGCCGATGTCGTGCTCGCCCTACTCAATTCGAACGAGTTCGCCTATGTTTACTAAGCAAATGCGCATCGCGACGCCGTCGCGCCGGGAACTGCTGTTCGGCGGCGGCATGGGGCTTGGCTCGGTGGCGCTGTCAGCGATGATGGCGGCGCAGGGCCCGCATCACAAGGCGAAGGCGAAGAACTGTATCTTCCTGCTGATGGAAGGCGGGCCGAGCCATATCGACACGTTCGACCCGAAGCCGCGGCTGGACGCGCTGCACATGACGAAGTTCCAGAAAGAGCGGAACAAGTTCGAAGCCAACATGAACACGGGCGAGCGCTACTACGTGAAGTCGCCGTTCCGGTTCCGGCGCGCGGGGAAGATGGGCATCGAGATCAACAGCCTGTTCGAGAGCTTCGCCGAGACGGTGGACGACCTCTGCTTCTACCGCGGGCTGCGGGCCGAGAGCGTCAACCATCCGACGGCGCTCTATCACCTCAACACGGGCAATCAGTTCGGCGGCGATCCGGCGGTGGGCGCGTGGACCTCGTACGGGCTTGGCACGTTGAACCGGAACCTACCCTCGTTCGTCGTACTGCCCGACACGGCGTACCCGCAGGGCGGCGCGGCCAACTGGTCGAACGGCTACCTGCCCGCGCAGCATCAGGGCACGCCGCTGCGGCCGGCCGGGGCGCCGGTCCTCGACATGACGCCGCCCGCGGGCGTGACGCCGGAGCGGCAGCGGGCCACTCTGGACCTGTTGAAGACACTGAACGCGCGGCAGCAGGCGCGGCACCCGGAACACGCCGAATTGGCGGCGCGCGTGGAAAGCTACGAGCTCGCGTTCCGCATGCAGGCGGAGATGCCGCAGGTGCTGGATCTGTCGAAAGAGTCGCCGGCGACGCTGGCGATGTACGGCATCGGCGGGCCGAATCCGGACGCCGACGCGATCGGCCGGCGGTGCCTGCTGGCGCGGCGCCTGGTGGCGGCGGGCGTGCGTTTCGTGCAGGTGATCGTGATGGGCTGGGACTCGCACGACTACATCGAGAACGCGCACGGTGCGCGCATCCGCGCGATCGATAAACCGGTGGGCGCGCTGCTCAAGGACTTGAAGCGCACCGGGCTGCTCGACGAGACACTGGTGGTGTGGAGCGGCGAGTTCGGCCGCAGCCCGGACAACGGCATTCGCGGCGGCGGCGAGGCATGGGGCCGGGATCATAATGCGACGGCGATGACTTGCTGGCTGGCCGGCGGCGGCGTGAAGGCAGGGCATATCGTGGGCGCCACCGATGAGACGGGGCTGAAGGGCGTCGAGGCGGTGCATCCGATTCGCGATTTCCACGTGACGCTGCTGCACCTGCTGGGGCTCGACGACGCGAAGCTGCGCTACTTCCACGGCGGGCGCGAGCGGCAGCTCAGCCAGACCGGCGGCGAACTGATCCGCGAACTGCTAGCGTAATGGCTATGTTCTCTAGATTTTTATTGATCGCTCTCTCGGCGGCCACGTTGCTGGCCGGCGATATCCGGCTGCACGGCTCCCTGGTCGGCAGCGTTGAGTCCGGCGGCGACGTGCGCATTCGCGGCTCGCTGGTTGGAAAATTTGAATCGGGTGGCGACATCCGCGTGCGCGGCTCGCTGGTCGGCAAGATCGAATCCGATGGGTCCATCCGGAAGCACGGATCTCTGGTCGGCAAGGTGGAATCCGACGGCAGCGTGCGCGTGAACGGCTCGCTCCGCGGGAAGATCGAATCCGACGGCGACGTCCGGCGCGACGGCTCGCTGATCGGCTCGGCGCGCGGCGTGCCGAAGGAACAGGCGGCGTGCCTGTTCTTCTTCGGCTTTTTTGAACTGAACTAGCGCTAGGAGAAGGCCTTCCGCACCTTGTGGAGGAAGGCCGTCACCACTTCGGCAGGGTCGCCTTCGCCCAGCGCCTCGATGGGCGTGAACCCGCGATAGCCGACCTTGTCGATGATGGCGCGGATGCGCGGCAGGTCGATTTCGACCTTCTTCGTGCCGTACCAGACGTGTTCCTTGATCTGCCAGTTGCTCGAATAGGGCAGGAGCTTCTCGATCTCCGCGTAGGGGTCGCCCTGGCGCAGGCTGCCGACGTCGAGGATCACGCTGAACCACGGCGAGTTCACGGCCTTGACGACGCGGATGGTCTCGTCGGCGGTCTTCAGGAACTCGTCGTGATGCTGCAGGCCGACGATTACGCCGTACTTCGAGCCGTAGGCGGCGCACTCCTGGAACGCCGGCACCATCCACTCCAGCGTCTGATCGAACGTATAGCCCTTCGGGACTTCTTTGCCCGCGAAGACGCGCACCATGTCGCTGCCGAGTTTGGCCGCGACTTCGATCCAGTCTTTGACAAGCTGAATGTGCCCGCGGCGGCTCGAGGCGTCCGGCAGCGCGAAGTCGTTCCGCACGCCCGTTCCCGTGATCGTGACGCCGTTCAGGAACGCGTGCCGCTTGAGTTCGTAGATCGTGTAGTCCGTCGGCACATTCGGGTAGCCGCGAAAGTAGTAGCCGGTCATGTCGACGCCGTCGATCTGCTGCTTCGCGCAGTAGTCGATCACGTCGTGGACGCTCATCTTGCCGGCCATCAGCGGCTTGTTGAACGAGTAGGCGTTGAGGCCGATCTTGATGCGCGACCCCGTATGCCGTCGTACTTCTCCACCTGTCGCCGCCGCCAGCGCCGGCGTCAAACCGCCCGCCGCGCCCGCCAGCAGTTGCCGTCGATTCAGTTCGATCTTCATGGTTTGCTCCTCTTACGCGAGGATCTCCTTCAATACCCGCGCCGGCGTGACGCCGACCAGAGACTCGTCGCGCCCTTCGTAGAAGAAGGTGTTTTTCTTGTAATCGATGCCCATCAGGTGCTGCACCGTGGCGTGAATGTCTGCGTGGCCGACCTTGAACTCAGGCAAGGCCGCGTAGCCCAGGTCGTCCGTCGCGCCGTAATCGAAGCCGCGCTTCACGCCCGCGCCGGCCATCCACATGTTGAAGCCGTACGGATTATGGTCGCGCCCCGGCGCCGAGTTCTTCGCCTCAATGGTCGGCAGGCGGCCGAACTCGCCGCTCCAGACCACCAGCGTGTCCTCCAGCATCCCGCGCTGATCGAG
>CAYMTH010000517.1:0-4273 GCA_964393235.1 uncultured Solibacteraceae bacterium
ATCGAGCACATCGGGTCGACGTTGAAGTCCAGCGCCCACAACAGGTCCCGCCGCGTGTCGTACTCGAGCGGCTTCACGTTGCCCGCCCGGTCGAACGCCTTGTACGCCCGTCCAGCCGTCACGTTCAGGTACGCGCCGAGCACTTCCTGCTGGTAGAACCGTTCGTCGTAACTGCTCTTCAACCGGTCGTAAAAGTCCGGAATCTGGTCCAACAGATGCCGGTTTTCGCCCGGTTTCGCCAGCACGACGCCGTAGCCGTCCACCGGTTCGGCGACGAACCGCCGGTACACCCAGTCGAACCCTTTCGGGGTCCAGACGCCGTAGCCGCACAGCATTTTCGCCTGCGGATCCCGCAGACGCGCCTCCAGCCGCAGCCAGGCTTCCTCCTGGCAGTAGGTGAGTTCGTCGATCCCGAACCAGGCCAGGTTGGTACCCCGCAGCCGCTCGTACTCGTCGAGCGACCGCATCAGGATCTTCGACCCGACCTCGGGCAGCACCAGAAAATTCTCGGCCTTGTTGATCTCGTAAGGGATCTCGCACCGCTCGAGAATTTCCAGCAGCGACGCCTGCGTGGCGTCCCGCAGCATCGGGAACGTCGGGGCTCCGATCAGCCCGACCCGTCCCGCGTTCATGTAGCTCAGCCGGATGGCCTCCTGGCAGAGCGCCTGGCTTTTGCCTGACCCGACGGGTCCGGAAAAGCCCTTGAACCGGATGTTCAAGCGGTGAAACTGGGCCTGCGAGGGCAGTGCGTCGTACTCTATTGTTCGGACTCGGAGTCCGGGGGGAGCCGGTCTACCCATCGCACCTCCACCTCCTTCACTTTTTCCGCCGTCAGCTCCTGGTAGAGCTGCAGCAGTTTCAACAACTCGGTCACCGATCCCCGGCTGGAATCGACGTCTTTTTCCAACGTCGACATCAGCCGGCCGATGATCCTCTTCAATCGCACGGCCGAAAGCCCCGCAATTTTGCGGGAGCTCTTTTTTCCGGCGGCTTTAGGCCGCTTTGCCGGCGATATATCCGCGATTTTTGACATATCGCATCGCCTCCTGACGGGGCGGCGCGGAGCGCTGTTCGCCTCGACAACTTCAACGTAGCAAACCCGAAATGGCCACTTGCTCAGTTCGAAAATGTACGTTGTTGAAAAGAAACGAAATAAAATAATTGAAGTTGTGTGAACGGGATTTTTACGTTGGAAAAAACCCACCTGGTGTACAGTAAAGACTGTATGCCTCGCGCGGTTTTCCTGATCGTCCTTCTTCTGACGGCCTGGTCCGGCTGGGCGCAGCGGGTCCCGATCGCCTGGGAACGGGTAGTAGGCGGCTTCCGCGCCCCGGTGCAGGTGACTGCGGCCGGCGACGGGTCGGGGCGGCTGTTCGTGGTCGAGCAGGGCGGTCGGGTACGGATTCTGCGCGACGGGGCGGTGGCGGCCGAGCCGTTTCTCGATCTCTCCCAGCGCGTCCTGGACGAGCCGGAAACGGGCCTGTTTTCGATCGCTTTTCCTCCCGGATTCGCGCAAAAACGTTACCTTTACGCGCTGTTTGTGAACAAAGAAAGCGCCGTGACGCTGGCCCGCTACCGGGTGACCGAGAACCCGGACCGGGCCGACGCGGCGACCGAGGAGGTTCTGCTCGAAATCCCGAACGATCTGGGGCAGCACTTCGGGGGGACGATCGAGTTCAGCCCGGTCGACGGGCTGCTCTATATGTCGGTCGGCGACGGGGGGATCGGGGTGGGGGCGGACGGCAAGTACACCGACGATCCGCAGGGAAACGGGCAGAATGCGGGCACTTTTCTGGGCAAAATGCTGCGAATCGATACGGAAAACGGAGAGAAGCCGTACGGGGTGCCGGCGGGGAACCCGCGCAAGGCGGGGTGGCTGCCGGAGGTGTGGTCGGTGGGTTGGCGGAACCCGTGGCGGTTCTCGTTCGACCGGGCTACGGGCGACCTCTACGTGGGGGACGTGGGCGCGGAAGCCATTGAAGAAATTGACTTTGAGCCGGCGGGCGAGGGCGGGCGGAACTACGGCTGGAGCCTGCGCGAGGGGACGCGCTGCCTGCCCGGGCGGGAGTGTGGCGAGGTGGACGGGTTGACTCCCCCGGCCTTCGAGTACGATCACGACGACGGCTGTTCGGTGACGGGCGGCGTCGTCTACCGGGGCGAGCGGTTCCCGGCGCTCGTTGGCACCTACTTTTTCAGCGATTTCTGTGACGGAATGGTCTGGGGGATGCGGCGGAACGGGGGGCGGTGGGAGGTGGAGAAACTGGGGCCGGCGCCGGCGATGGCGGTGAGTTTCGGGCGGGACGAGGCGGGCGAGGTGTATCTGGTGGATTATCGCGGTTCGATCTTGCGGCTGGCCCAGGCGCGGCCGGGGTTTGCGATCCGGAGCGCGGGGAACGCCGCGAGCGGGGAACCCGGTATGGTAGCGGGCGGCCGCGTCTCGATCGTGACGAGCGGCCTGCCGGGGCTGACGGCACCAGTCGAGGCGGAGACGACACCACTGCCGGCGCGGTTGGGGCCGGTGACGGTCTGGGTAAACGGGACGCAGGCGGCGCTGCTTGCGGCGACGCCGGAGGGGCGGGTGGACATCCTGGCTCCCTACCTGTTGCCGGGGGCAACGGCGCGGGTGCAGGTCCGTTCGGGGTTCGATATTTCGGACCCGGTCGACGTAGAGATCAAGGCGTTGCAGCCGGGGCTGGTGGCGGCCGAGGGCCGGAGGGCGCTGGCGGTGAACGAGGAGGGGGCGATCACGACGGCCGGTGTGCGGGGCACAACCGTGGCGCTGTTCGGCACCGGGTTCGGACCGGTAACGAACCCGCCGGAGTACGGGTATCCGGCGGCGGCGGAACCGCCCTCGGCGGTGCGGGGTACGGTGACGGCGACGGTGGGCGGCGCGGCGGCGGAAGTGGTGTTTGCCTCGCTATCGCCAGGGTTTGCGGGCTTGTACACGATCCTGGTGAAAATCCCCGAGAACAGCGCGCCGGGTTGGTCCGACATCGTCGTCGCGGTGGACGGCGTCGCGTCGCAGGCGGTGCAGTTGGAGATCCGTTGACGGTGTTTTAAGAAATTTGAAAGATTTTTTCATGTACCGCTACCGCAGGTAGAGGCATCCCTTATACAGTATTTGGGGGACAACCATGAGCCGAGCTGGCAAACGCTGGTCCAAAGACGAAGACCGCGCTCTGCAACGGCAGGTGCAGAAGGGCGTGGGGCGAGGGGACTTGCGTCGGGAGGGGCGATCGCGGGCGTCGATCGCGAACCGGATCAGCCGGCTGGGGCTGGGGACTGTGCGGTGGTCGAAGGCAGAAGAGGAGTCGCTCAAACGGGCGCTGGCGGATGGGTTGGATGACGATCAGATCGTGGTCGGGCGCAAGACGGTGGAGCAGATCCGGCAGCGGCGGCGGAAGCTGGGGGTTTACAAAGCGGCATACCGGAACCGGTGGACGCGGGTGGAGGTGGCCGAGTTGCGGCGGCAGGTTCGCAGTGGGGTTGAATTGGGTTCGATCCGGGTGGGGGAGCGGACGGAGGGGCAGGTTTACCGGAAGCTGCGGCAGTTGGGAATACAGCCGGTAGGGCCGGGGCTGCAGTGGCGGGAGACGGAGGAAAAGAGTCTGCGGACGCAATTGAAGCGAACGGGGGATATTGGGGCGGTGGAGATCCCGGGGCGCAGCGCGCGGGCGGTGAAGGGGCGGGCGCGGGAGTTGGGGCTGAAGTGGGCGCGGAAAGGGGCCTGGACGGAGGCGGAGGTCGCGCGTCTGCGGGAGGAGATCGGGGCGGGGAAGCGGGTGAACCAGATTGTACTGGAGGGCCGTACGGCGGTGGCGGTGCGGAACCAGGCGAAGCGTTTGGGGCTGCTCGAAACGAAGCCACGGGTGACGCGGGCATGGACGGCGGCGGAATTGAACAAGCTGAAGAGCCTGGTGGAGCAGGGGATGTCGGCGCATGTGATCTGCAACGCGAACCATTTCGCGGGGCGGACGAAAGATTCGATTGCGCAGCAGATGCGACGGGGGCGGATGGCGCGTTCGCGGGTGGCCTACCGGATGCGGCTGCTGGCGATTCAGCGGAAAGAAGAGCGGGGAAAGAAGCGCCGGCGGGGGAAGTAGCGGGCGGCAATGAAAAAGCCCGCCGGAGGGCGGGCGAATGGCGCGGGCGCAGACGGGCCACGGGCTGAAGAGTGATCGCCGCTCAACAGGGAGAGCCGTTGCGCGTGCGCAGGGCAAGAAACAGGAGGCCAATGCCGGCGGCGAGGAGAACGACCGAATCCATAGACCAC
>CAYMTH010000518.1:0-214 GCA_964393235.1 uncultured Solibacteraceae bacterium
CAGCGCCTCCTCTTCTGCCACGACCACACCCCCGCCTGCGCCCAAAAGATCGTCGCCGCCCTCCTTCCCCGCGCCTGGCGCCGCCCCGTCACCCCCGCCGAAATCGACCGCGTCGCCCGCTTCGTCACCGCCGCCCCCAACCTCCGCCGCGGCCTCCAGCCCGCCATCCAGGCCATCCTCGTCCCCCCCCCCCTCCCCTTCCGCCCCCAACCCC
>CAYMTH010000518.1:224-4264 GCA_964393235.1 uncultured Solibacteraceae bacterium
CGACTCTCTTACTTCCTCTGGGCCTCCATGCCCGACGACGAGCTCTTGAACGCCGCCCCCCGCCTCCGCGACCCGGCCGAACTCCGCCGCCAGCTCCGCCGCCTCCTCGCCGATCCCCGCGCCTCCGCCCTCACCGAACACTTCGCCGGCCAGTGGCTCCAGCTCCGCAACCTCGAATCCGTCGCCCCCGACCCCGTCAAATTCCCCACCTTCGACGACGGCCTCCGCGACGCCATGATCCAGGAAACCCGCCACCTCTTCGCCCACGTCCTCCGCGAGGACCGCCCCCTCACCGAGCTCCTCCACTCCAATTACACCTTCCTCAATGAACGCCTCGCCGCCCACTACGGCATCGAAGGCGTCCGCGGCCCCCGCTTCCGCAAAGTCGACCTCCCCAACCCCGAACGCGGCGGCCTCCTCACCCACGCGGGCATTTTGACCCTCTCCTCCTACCCCACCCGCACCTCCCCCGTCCTCCGCGGCAAGTGGATCCTCGAAAACCTCCTCAACGCGCCGCCCCCGCCGCCGCCCGCCGGCGTCCCCCTGCTCGACGAAAAGACCGTCGGCTCCACCCAGTCCCTCCGCGCCCAGCTCGAAGAGCACCGCCGCAACCCCAACTGCGCAGTCTGCCACAACAAAATGGATCCGCTCGGCTTCGGCCTCGAGAACTACGACGCCATCGGCCGGTGGCGGGCCAGCGATGGCAAATTCCCCATCGACGCCTCCGGCGCCCTCCCCAACGGGGCCAAATTCGAGTCCCCCGCCCAGCTTCGCCAGGCCCTCTCCGCCGATCCCCGCCAGTTCACCCGCGCCATCACGGAAAAGCTCCTGACGTACGCGTTGGGCCGCGGTGTGGAGCGATATGATAACAGGACGGTCCAGCAAATCACCGCCCGGGTGGCCCAGCAGAACTACCGTATCACCGCGCTGATCGAAGCGATCGTCGAAAGCCTTCCCTTCCAGCAACGCCGAGGAAACACGCTATGAAAACCCTGAGCCGCCGCACCCTGCTCCGCGGCGCCGGAGCCACGCTCGCCCTGCCGCTACTCGAGGCGATGCCCCAAAAGCAGCCCGTCCGCCTAGCCTTCGTCTACGTGCCCAACGGCGTCATCATGGACCAGTGGACGCCGACCGCCACCGGCGCCGCGTTCGACCTGCCGCGTATCCTGCAGCCGCTCCACCCCCACCGCCACCAGCTCCTCGTCCTCTCCGGTCTCGCCCACAATAACGGCCGCGCCCTGGGCGACGGCGCCGGCGACCACGCCCGCGCCAGCGCCAGCTACCTTACCGGCGTCCACCCGAAAAAGACCGCCGGCGCCGACATCAAGAACGGCATCAGTGTGGACCAGATCGCCGCCAACCACCTCGGCCGGACCACCCGTTTCGCGTCCCTGGAGTTCGGTCTCGAACACGGCCGCCAGGCCGGCAACTGTGACAGCGGCTATTCGTGTGCCTACACCAACTCCCTCGCCTGGCGCAGCGAATCCACGCCCCTCCCGCCCGAGGTGAATCCGAAGCTGATCTTCGACCGTCTCTTCGGCACCGGCGAGCAGGCCACGTCCAACACGCAAGCGGAGCGCAAATCCATCCTGGACTTCATCCGCGAAGACGCGGCATCTCTTCACCGCGAGCTCGGTACGCCCGACCGCCGCAAAATGGATGAGTATCTGACGGGCATCCGCGAGTTGGAAAAGCGGATCGAATCCTCCGCGCAGGCGGCCGCGAAGCTCCCCAAGCCCGAAATCGCGACGCCATATGGAATCCCGGCCGAATTCGAAGAGCACGCCCGTCTGATGTTCGACCTGATGACGATTGCGCTGAAGACGGATTCCACCCGAGTTCTGACGATGATGATTGCGCGGGAAGGCTCGAACCTGACCTACCGCCAGGCCGGCGTCCCCGAAGCGCATCACCAGTTGAGCCACCACCAGGGCGACAAGGAAAAGATCGAGAAGCTGACGAAGATCAACACCTACCACGTCAGCCTGTTCTCGAACTGGTTGACCAAACTAAGCGAAACCGAAGAAAACGGAACCAGCCTCCTCGATAACACCATCGTGGTTTACGGCAGCGGCCTGAGCGATGGGAACCGTCACGACCACCACGACCTCCCGATCCTCCTCGCCGGCGGCAGAAACACGAAACTCCGCCTCGGCCACCATGTCCAGCACACCCCCGAAACCCCAGTCACCAACCTCTGGCTCTCCCTCCTCGACCGCGTCGCCGTCCCGACTAGAAACCTAGGGGATTCACGGGAAGCGCTGGGCAACTTGCTGGGGCATAATGCGTAGATCCAGGTTCTAGTTCTCGCAAGAGAGTGGAGGTTCAAGTCCTCTCATTCGCACCAGACAAGTTGTTCTTCTCCAGTCACTTGCTGATGCAGGGCGTTATGTGGCGATCCATCATGTTCTACGCTGTGCCCGGACACGTGTCGTCAGACAATCTGGTCGAAGAGATTCTGTCCTGTGGCGATCCGACTCTCCAGCATCTCGTAGCCCCACGCAACCTCCACTTCGAGTGATCGCAGTTCAAGTGGCAGCGTGCCGATGAATCGCTGTTTGAAGCCGTCGAAGAGCCACCAGTTCTCGTACTTTCCCGGCTTGGTGGCGCTAGTGGCCCGAAACAACGGAAACTCAAAATCGGTCACGGGCCGATTGCCGATCTTCTTCCACCGTCCAGAATTCACCGCTGCTCTGAGACCGACAAACACGGGCGGAAAGAGCGGCTTCGATCCCAATAGTTCGTCAACCTTCAGCGGCTGATCTGAGATTTGTTCGAGGACTTGCACCAGAAATCCCATCTGCTCGTTCCAGTTCACGTGTTGGCAGTATGCGAATCGACCATCCGTCAACGGAATCTCGAAGTAATCTCCGACCTTGATGCGATGAGCCATCTGAACTTGAAATGGTATCAGGTTGATCCGGTCTTGACCGAAGCTGCTCCGCAGCCGTGAAGCGTCCCGCGTCACTATCTGGATACCATTAGCCGACGCGTAGCGACTGTCCATCATTGACAATCTTGGCCAATCTTCCTATCCTTCGAGAAGAATCGAGGAACGCGCCATGAACATCAACTTGACCCCGGAACTCGAGCAACTCGTCCAGTCCAAGGTTCAGTCCGGCCGCTACAACTCCGCCAGCGAAGTCGTTCGAGAGGCCCTGCGTCTCATGGAGCAACGCGACGAACTCCGAACCCTGCAACTGACGGAACTCCGTCGTCGCATGGACCGGGCGCTCGACGAGTCGGCCCGCTCGGCCGGCACGGACGGCGAAACATTTATGAAGGCGATGCTCGATAACCTGGACATGGCGCAGGAGCCCCGGCGCCGATCCCGGAAAGCACGATGAGCCGCTACGTCCTCATGCCGGCGGCGCAAGAGGATCTGGCCGCCATCCGCGACTACTACCAGCAGGAAGCCGGCCCGCGCGTCGCGCGCTGGATGCTTCTCGAATTCGCCGAATCCTTCCGCTTTCTTGCCCGAACTCCCGGTGCCGGCCATGTCCGGCAGGATCTGGCGGAGTCCCGCCCGATCCGGTTCTGGCCGCTGCGCGACTACCTGATCCTCTACAGGCCCGACACCCGCCCACTCGAAATCCTCTCGATCTTCCGCGGCAGCCGCGACCTCCCCAGCCTGATCTCTCACCGCGGACTCTAAACCTACCGTCTCCGAACCCCCGTCACCGCCCCCACCCCACCCCGCCGCCCATAAACCTCCCCATGCACCCCCCGCGCCGCCTCCACCATCTCCGGATACGGCGCATCCGCAATACTCACAAACCCCACATTGTAATTCTCCCCATCCCGCGTCCGCCCCGTCAGCGGCTGATCCGACGCCAAAAACCAATGGCACCCCACAAAACTCGGATGATCCGCCACACTTCTCACATACTCCCGGTAAAACCGCCCCCGCTCCTCCTGGCTCGTCGCCGGCTGCAGCCCCCCGTGAAACATCCCCCGGTCCAGCGCCCCGAAATGAACCTCCCCGATAATCGCCGGCCGGTCCAGCGCCTCCACAAACGCCCACCCCGCCCGCTCGATCC
>CAYMTH010000519.1:0-950 GCA_964393235.1 uncultured Solibacteraceae bacterium
TGGTCCTGAGTGGAACCTCGGCGAATGTCGCCGCCACGGGTGGCTCGGGGTCCATCACGGTTACCCCCAGCCCGGCAGATTACACCTCCTGGACCGTTTCCGGCGCACCTTCCTGGTTGACCGCGGTGAAGTCGGGTAACACGGTCAATTGGACCGCCGCGGCCAACACGGGCGCGGGCCGTAGCGCGACATTGAACATTGGCGGCGCAACGTTCAGCATTTCGCAGGCGGCGGGCTCCACCCCGATCATCGTCCAGACACCGATCAGCGGATCAGGGCTGTCCAAGACGTTCCAGGTCCAATACCGCAGCCCGGCCGGACTCGATGAGCTCGGTGTACTCAACATCCTGATCAATGACTCGCTGAACGGCAACGCGGCCTGCTACCTGGCCTATTCGCATCAAACGAAGCTGGTCTTCCTCGTCCGCAACCAGGGCCCTGCGGCGGGACTGGATGGCGGCTTCCCGCTCGGCGGCACCGGCTCGGCATCGAACAGCCAGTGCACGATCAACTCGGCCGGATCCAGCGCCGTGGTCCTCTTCGCAGACACCCTGCAACTCAACATGAACATCACCTTTGCGTCGCCATTCCAGGGGAACCGGCTCGTGTACGCAGCGGCACGGGATAAGACGGATACGGCGAACTCCGGCTGGCAACTCATCGGGACCCACGAGGTTCCCGGCGGCAGCGTAACATATCCGCGTGCGGCATCGATGACTCCGGCGGCGGGCGATACCGCCGGCGCAACGATCAGTTACATCTTTGAGGATGCGACCTCGAACACGAACCTGCAGACCGTCTGGGCGCTCATGAACAACGCGGTCGATGGCCGCCAGGGCTGCTACATCGCCTATTACGCCACGGGCAACGCTCTTTATCTGATACCGGATAACGGTGACGGGGCGCAGGCCACCAGCATCCCGCTCAGCGGCGGCAACACGATCGAGAAC
>CAYMTH010000519.1:960-4256 GCA_964393235.1 uncultured Solibacteraceae bacterium
AGCCAGTGCCGCATCAGCGCCGCCGGATCATCGGTCGCCCGTTCCGGCAACCGCCTGACGCTGACGCTCAATTACACATTCAAGCCCGCGTTTGCCGGCTATCGCGGCATCTGGACCGCGGCGCAGACACTCGGGGGCGCGCAAACGAGTGCGTGGAAGCCATCCGGGTCATGGTCCGTACCCGCGCAGTAGCCGCACTCACCCTCGATAATGAGAAGATGCGTGAGACGACCCAGTGGAGCGTTTGGCCGGCGGTGATTCTTGCCGCCGCCGTAGCATTCTTGTGCGCGCCGCTGGCCGCGCAGGGCCCACCGATCTTCCAGCGACCGGGGGACGACGGTCCCGAACGGCGCGCCGCTCTCGACATCCGGCTTTTCGACTACGTTTCGGCAATGCGTTTCCGCGATGCGCGCGCGGCGGGCAAGCCGGTCCGACTCACGCTGAATCCGGCGCCAGGAGTCCAGATCCCGGTGACGCTCGAGCACGTCCACATCTGGAACAACGGGGAAACAATATCCTGGCAAGGCGCCGTGGACACGCCGATTCCCGGACTGTTTCGCCTTTCGATGACTGGCGACTCCGTTACCGGCTTCCTCCACACGGGGCACGGCCGGTTGTTCGAGTTCGGCGGACCGGTGTGTGATGTACGCATCCAGGAATCAGATCCGCGCCAGTCGACCGCGCCGTGTCCAATGCTCGCGCCACCAACCGCCAAGCGCGGATTGCCGCGCGCGGCCCGCTCCACCGAACCGCATCGCGACCTGCCCGGACCCACGAGTCTGATCGACATCCTCGTTCTCTACACACCGGCCGCGCGACAGCGGGCGGAATCGAACGGGCAGGACATCGTGACGCAGATCCGTGAAGCGGTTGACTACACCAATGTCGCCTACTCGCAGTCCGGCCTCGATATACGGCTGAATCTTGCCGGCACCGCCGAGGTCGCCTACACCGAAACCGCCTCCTGCCAGACCACGCTCCAGGACCTCAGCAACACCAACGACGGCAAGATGGACAACGTCGAGGCGCTGCGCACGCAGTACGGTGCAGACCTCGTCAGCCTCGTCGCGATCACCGGCCAGGATTGCGGCGGCATCGCCTGGCTGCTGCCGGAGAACTCGACCGATTCCGACATCTACGGTTTCAGCGTCGCCGGATACTACAGCGACGCCGCCGCACGGAACCGGATCTTCGCGCACGAGATCGGCCACAACCTCGGGTCGGCGCATGAGCGCGGTCCGAACTCCCCGTCTCCCGGACTGTTCTCTTTTTCCTACGGCTACCGGCAGGCCGTGGACCAGCCGAACCGGCAGCGCGACATCATGGCGTATGCGTGCCCTGGTGCCTCAGGCGACCTCTGCCCGCCCGTCCAATACTTCTCTTCCCCGCTCATCACCATCAACGGCTTCCCGCTCGGCAAGCCCTCCGACGATCCCGAATCCGCCGACGCGGCTCTCACCTTTACCCTAAGCGCTCCGACCGTCGAGGCCTATCGCCCACGCGCCGGCGGGGCGGCCATCACCCTCACCCCCGAGTTCATCGCGGCGCCGTCGGGCGGCGGTGTTTTCTCCGTCAAGGCCATGGGAACCGGCGCCTGGACCACGGCCTCGACGGTTAGCTGGATCACCAACATCGCCCCAGTATCCGGCACCGGTGACGCCACCGTTTCCTTCGCGGTCGCCATCAATACGACCGGCGCCGTCCGCCGCGGGTCGGTGCGGGTCGGCCCGGTCACCGTCATCGTCGAGCAGGCGGCCAACCCCACCTGCTCCGCGATTGCCGCCACACCCGGCACAAGCATCAATGGCGCGCTCGGCAACGGCAGTTGCACCAGCCCCCTTCGCGGCAACACGCTCGCGCAGCGGTACAAGTTCAACGGCACGGCCGGACAGCAGGTCGCTATCCAACTGAACTCGGCCGCGTTCGACACGCACCTTTACCTGCTGAACGCCGCGAACAGCGTCCTCAGCGAGAACGGCGACAGCGCGGGCACCAACAGCCGCATCCCGCAGAACACGGGCTTTTTCACGCTGCCCGCCACCGGCGAGTACACCATTGAAGCCACCTCCTTCGCCGCCGGCGCCACCGGCGCGTTTACGCTCACCGTGATCACGTCTGACTGCAACTACACGCTCAGTCCCACGATCCTTGACGAAAGCGCCGCCGGGGTCACCCGCGCAATCACACTCACCACCGGCACCGGCTGCGCGTGGACAACCGCGTCCGCTGCGCCATGGTTGACGTTCAACACGGCGCCCACCTCAGGCACGGGCCCGGCCACCGTCCAACTCGCCATCGCCGGCAACAGCACCGCCGAATCCCGCTCGGGCACGGTCACGATCGGCGGCAGCACGGTCACCGTCAACCAGGCTCCGCCCTCCAGTTGTCCCGCGACGACGATTGCGCTGAACACGCCGACGTCCGGCACGCTGTCGTCCGCCACCGGTTGCCGCTCGCAACTGCGGGGCATCGACTACTACGCCGCCCGCTACCGGTTCACGGTCGCCGCCACGCAGCAGGTCCGCTTCCTGCTCGAATCACCGGATCTCGACACCTACCTCTACCTGACCGGTCCCGGCACGGCACTGCAGGACGACGACTCGGCGGGCTCAGCCAATTCGGCGATCCCGAGCCTCACCGGCTACGCCACACTCGGCCCCGGGGACTACACGCTGGAGGTGACCACCTTCGGCCCCGGCACCGCGGGCAGTTTCTGGTTGGTGGCGCTGCCCGCCGGGGGCACGGACGCGGCCCAACTCACCTCCGGCGTCGACAAGGCGGTGGCGCTCCCCGCGGTCCAGAACCCGTCGCTGTTCGGATTCCTAAGTTCCAGTTGGGCCATCCCGGTTCCCGCAGGGTCCGGCAGGCTCGAGGTCCGGCTCACTACGCAGACGCCCGGCGTCGATATCGATCTCTTCGTCAACCGCGGCGGCGTAGCCACGGTCGCATCCGGCAGCGTGAATGCCACTTACTCCTCTCGCACTCTCAACTCCGGGAACGAGACGGTTACCGTTACGCCCCTCTCCTCGCCCGCTCTCCAGTCCGGTACGCACTACATCAACCTGGCCCAGTTCACGACCAACACACCGTCCAGCGCGACGCTCCGCGCGACCGTCTTCCCGACGGCCTCATCGGCCGCCTTCTCACCCACTTCGGCTTCGGTCGGCGCGGCGGCTGGGACGGGTTCGGTCAATGTTACCCCTTCGCCCTCCGACGGCGCGTGGCTGGTGACCTCAAACGCCGCGTGGCTGCAAGCCGGCGTTGCGTCGGGCGCCGGTCCGGCCGCGGTTTCCTAC
>CAYMTH010000520.1:0-4248 GCA_964393235.1 uncultured Solibacteraceae bacterium
AGAGGGAGTCGACGTATTTGGTGCGCTTGGCGGGATCGGGGTCGGCTAGGAATTTGCGGACGGTGGCGGCGTCGGGGAGGCGGCCCTGGATGTCGAGGGTGACGCGGCGGAGGAAGTCGGAGTCGGAGGCAATGCCGGCGACAGGAACGCCATTGGCCCGCGCTTTGCGATCGATGTGGTGATCGATCAGATTTTCATCTGCGGCGAGGAATGGCAAGCAGGCACAAAAAAGGAGCAACGCGCGTCGAGGCACATGACAATTCGACCATATTTTGCCTGGGGGTATAAGTATCTTGGGGTCAATAACGTGACTTAACGTAGGCGTAACGCAGTAAAATGAATTAGTTACGCGACCAGGGGGCGGGCAGCAACGGGTCTGGCGTCGAGTACTTTGTCACCGTTGCGGTCGTAGCGGATGACGACTTCGAAGTAGCGGCCGGTGTTCTTCTCGGCCAGGAAGCGGGTCAACTGGTCGAGTTCGGCGGGGAGGGTGAGCACGGAGGCGAGAGCAGGATTGAAAGAAGAAGCCACCAGGAGGACGTGGGTGCCGGAGGCCTTTCCGGGGAGGAGTGCGATTATCCCGTGACCGGTTGAGCGGGAGGGGGAATGGACGGTGATAGGGAAGTGGACGGCGGGATCGCGGCGGTCGAGGAGCCCGCGGTTGGTGCCGACGGGGCTCAAGTGGAACCCGTAGCCCAAGCGGGTCATGATATCGGGGATCTGGGCGCTGGTGCCGGGACCGACGAAATAGATGGCGTCGTTGGCGGAGAGGAGTTCGAGGCTGGCGCTGGGGGTGTCCAGGACGACGGCGGGTGTGCCGCGGTCTTCGAGGTAACGGGAGACAGTGGAGGCGGCCAGGGTGTCGGAGGCGATGGTATAGAGGTGGCTTTCTTGAAGCGGTCCGTACTTCTGGCGGAGGGCCTCGAGGTAGGGGGAGAGGGGGAGTTCGTCGGGGCGGTTGACGCGGAAATCGCGGGCGAGGAAGGGTTGATCCTGGGAGCGGAAAAAGATTGGGGCGGGGACGATGAGGGTTTGGGGCTTTCCGGGTGGCAGGAACCGGCGCCAGAAGGGGTCGAGGGAGGGGGGCGCGGGGCGGAGACGGGTACGTTGACGGATATCGTCGACGGCTAGGAGCAGGGCGGCGGCGGAGGCGGTGGCAGTGGCGAGTTTCCAGGGGAATTCGCGGCGAGTGGGGAGGGGGGCGGAGACGGGGACTGGGGCTAGCGGCGGCTCGGCGCGATGGACCTCCAGGCGGTATTCACCGGCCGGGATAGAGAAACGGACCGGGGAAGGGTTCGCCTCATAGTGGTCTTTGAGACGGGAGCGGAGGCGCGAGAGGTTTACGCGGACTGAGGAGTCCGATTTGGGATCGAAGTCGTGTTTGCGGCCGAGGACCTCGGTGCCGATGGCGTATTCGGAGAGAGAGCTATCGCGATGTGTCCAGAGATACAAGAGGAGATCGCGAAGCAGGGGCGCCTTGCGGAAGGCGGGACTGTTGGCGAGAGCATCGATGTCGGCCTGGGATCCGTTGGGGGGCGCGAGCAGTGGGCCTTGCAGTTCCGGCATGGGACTCGACTCCCTATCTTAGCGCGGGCGGTGGAAACAGGCGGGTCAGGCGAGTTCTCCACCGTGCTGGCGCTGGTAGAGTGTTCGCTGGCGTTCTCGAAAGGAAGGGGTTGCCGCGTGTTCGGGTTGTACTGACGACAGCGTCTCGTTTCTGTCCAGCGCCGGAGACCTGTTCGCGGTGTTGACGACAGTGACGCAGCAACTGAAGCCGGAGCGTTTCACCAACTGCGAGTTGGGGCTGAACCGGGCCGGCAACCGTTCGCTGGCGCTGACAGCGGCGCTCTACCGGTTGGATCATCGATAGACACCAACGACGCGATACGGATCCTGCAGGCGGGCAGCCAGCGAACGAACGGCTTATAGGCCTTCCGTTTCGATTAGCATGGAGGACGCATGAGTTTTCCCTCGATTCGCATCACCGAATTACGGATTCACGAGCTGGAGGCGCCGCTCGCGGAGCGGTTCGGATGGTCGCTGGGGTGGACGGAGAAGCGGACGGCGACGCTGGTGGAGGTGCGTACGGACGCGGGTTTGACGGGGTGGGGCGACGGGTATTGGGGCGGGGAGACGCTGCGGGCGCGGCCGGAGCTGGTGATCGGGCGGTCGCCGTTCGAGGCGGAGGGGATCTACGACTCGCTGCGGCCGTTTGTGTTCAAGCAGGCGCGGACGGGGGCGCCGGTGTGCGGGGGGCTGGACACGGCGCTGTGGGACCTGCAGGGGAAGGCGCTGGGGATGCCGGTGGCGCGGCTGTTCGGGAAGGTTTGGCGGGACCGGGTGGAGCCGTATTGCACGGCGCTGTACCGGAAAGACTGGCCGGACCTGGCGCGGGGGCTGGCCGAGGAGGCGGCGGAGTGGAAGCGGCAGGGGTACCGGACGGTGAAGATGAAGGTCGGCTACGGGATCGAGACGGACGTGCGGAACGTGGCGGCGGTGCGGGAGGCGATCGGCGGGGACGTGGGGCTGGCGGTGGACGCCAACTGCGCCTACGACGCGGGGACGGCGGTGGCGCTGGGGCGGCGGCTGGAGGCGTTCGACCTGCTGTGGTGGGAGGAACCGGTGCTGGCCGATAACCTGGCGGGCTACCGGCGGCTGCGGGAGGCGCTGCGGATTCCGCTGGCGGGCGGGGAGACGTTCGACGCCGACCGGCTGCTGGGCGATTACGTGGAGCCGCGGCTGGTGGACATCGTGCAGCCGGAGGTGGAGATCATCGGGTTGACCGGGGCGCGGCGGCTGATGGGGGCGTGCTGGCGGCACGATATCCGGGTGATCCCGCATAACTGGGGGACGGCGGTGCGGACGGCGGCGATCCTGCAGTGGATGGCGACGGCGGCGCCGGTGACGGAGGCGGCGGGGGCGGCGCCGGCGGCGATGTTCGAGTTCGACCGGACGGAGAGCCCGTTCCGGGACGCGGTGATCGCCGAGCGGATCGGGATGGGGGAGGACGGGATGGTGCGGGTGCCGGAAGGGCCGGGGCTGGGGGTGACGGTGGACGAGGACGCGGTGGCCCGGTACCGGAAGGAACTGATCGTGATATGAACAACTTACGGGAGACGTTCGGGGAGATCGACATTTATTTGTTCGATCAGATTTTGAAGGGGCGGATCGGGCCGGGGATGCGATTGCTCGACGCGGGATGCGGTTGGGGGCGGAATCTGGTGTACCTGCGGGGGGCGGGGGTGGAGTGTTTCGGGGTGGATCAGGCGGCCGCGATGGGGGATTGGGAGGGGTTCCGGGTGGCGAAAGTGGAGGAAATGCCGTTCGAAAATGCGTATTTTGACGTCGTTTTGAGCTCCGCGGTGCTGCATTTTGCGCAAGATTCACGTCATTTTCGGGCCATGGTGGACGAGATGTGGCGGGTGCTGCGGCCGGGCGGGCTGCTGTTCTGCCGGCTGGCGACGACGATCGGGATGCCGGAGGTGGCCGAGGGGCGGACGGTGCTGCCGGACGGGTCGGAGCGGTTCGTGGTGTCGGCGGAGACGCTGCTCGGGTTGACGCGGGAGTTGGGGGGACGGCTGGCGGAACCGCTGAAGAGCACGGTGGTGCACGGAGAGCGGTCGATGGGGACGTGGGTGGTGTGGAAGGGCGCGGCCGGCTAGAGACGGTTGGCCGTGACGGTGGCGCGGAGGTTGGCGACGCCGGCGGTGTAGCGGTTGTCGGCGACGGCGAAGGCGAGGGCGTCTTCCATCCAGTCGTGCCAGACGCCGTTGGGGTCGTGGGAGGCGGCGGTAACGGTGTACTCCTGGGGGCAGAGCTGGCAGGGGAAGCGGTAGTCCACCGCGAGGGTCTCGCCGGCCGCGACGGGGCCAAGGGGGAGGCGTTCGAGCTCGGTATTCGTACCGTAGACCTCGGAGCCGATGCGGGTGCGGATCATGATGCCGACGACGGGATCGGGGACATCGGCCTGGAACTTGACGGTGACGCGGACGGACATCGGTTCGCCGGACTGAATGACGAGGGACGGGTTGCCGTGGGCGTCGAGGGTTTGGATGGAGACGATTTCGGCGCGGCCGTCGCCGCGGCGGAGGGAGGGGGTGAGGGGGGCCTGGGCGGATTGGCCCCAGGCGCGGAGGCGGGCGGCGATGTGGCGGCGGTATTCGGCGGCGACTTCGCGGGGGTCGCCTTTGGCTTTGAGCTGCCCGGCGTCGATCCGGGCGAGGTCGAGCACGTCGCCCACCAGCGCGA